>NZ_QPFW01000182.1:0-24136 GCF_008122455.1 Enterobacter sp. C6 | reverse complement strand
GTGCTGGTGGGGGCGCAGATCTCGCTTGCCGCCGGGGTGTTCGCGGTGCTGATCGGCGCGGCCATCGGTACCGTGCTGGGTCTCGTTGCCGGGTATTACGAAGGCTGGTGGGATCGCATCATCATGCGCATCTGCGACGTGCTGTTTGCTTTTCCCGGTATTTTGCTGGCAATTGCCGTGGTGGCGATCATGGGCAGCGGCATGGCAAACGTCATCATTGCGGTCGCGGTGTTTTCGATTCCGGCGTTTGCTCGTCTTGTGCGCGGCAACACGCTGGTGCTGAAACAGCAGACCTTTATCGAGTCGGCCCGCAGTATGGGGGCCAGCGACGCCACTATCCTCTTCAGCCATATTCTGCCGGGTACGGTGTCGTCCATCGTGGTCTATTTCACCATGCGTATCGGCGTGTCGATTATCTCGGCCGCCAGCCTGTCGTTTCTGGGGTTAGGGGCGCAGCCACCGACACCGGAGTGGGGCGCGATGCTGAACGAGGCGAGGGCAGATATGGTGATTGCCCCGCACGTGGCGATCTTCCCAAGTCTGGCGATTTTCCTGACCGTGCTGGCGTTTAACCTGCTGGGTGACGGGTTGCGCGACGCGCTGGATCCGAGGATAAAGGGGTAGTGCTGTGAAATGTGCCGGGTGGCGGCTACGCCTTACCCGGCCTACTACAGAGGGGGAGATTAAACCCGGCTACCCCACAGGTCATACTCATCCGCGTTTTCAACCTTCACGCGAATAATATCACCCGGCTTAACGCTGGTTTCGCCGTTCAGGTACACCGCACCGTCGATTTCAGGGGCGTCCGCCATGCTGCGGCCAATCGCGCCTTCTTCATCCACTTCGTCGATGATAACCATGATCTCGCGGCCCACTTTTTCCTGCAGACGCTCAGCAGAGATCTGCTGCTGCAGCTGCATGAAGCGGTTCCAGCGCTCTTCTTTCACCTCTTCCGGCACCTGATCCGCCAGCTCGTTGGCGGTTGCGCCTTCTACCGGGCTGTACTTGAAGCAGCCGACGCGGTCCAGACGCGCTTCTTTCAGGAAGTCGAGCAGCATCTGGAAGTCTTCTTCGGTTTCACCCGGGAAGCCGACGATAAAGGTGGAGCGCAGGGTCAGATCCGGGCAGATCTCGCGCCACTGCTTGATGCGCGCCAGCTGGCGGTCAACGGAGCCAGGACGCTTCATCAGCTTCAGAATGCGCGGGCTGGCGTGCTGCAGCGGGATATCCAGGTACGGCAGAATTTTGCCTTCCGCCATCAGCGGGATGACGTCGTCAACGTGCGGGTACGGGTAGACGTAGTGCAGACGCGTCCAGATACCGAGTTTGGACAGCTGCTCACACAGGCCCACCATGCTGGTTTTCACCGGCTCGCCGTTGTGGAAACCGGAGCGGTGTTTAACGTCTACACCGTAGGCCGAGGTGTCCTGGGAGATGACCAGCAGCTCCTTCACGCCCGCGTCGGCCAGACGTTTAGCTTCCGCCAGGACTTCACCAATGGGACGGCTCACCAGATCGCCACGCATGGACGGGATGATGCAGAAGGTGCAGCGATGGTTGCAGCCTTCGGAAATTTTCAGGTACGCGTAGTGACGCGGCGTCAGCTTCACGCCCTGTTCCGGCACGAGGCTGAGGAACGGGTTGTGCTTGGGTTTTGGCACGTAGTGATGAACATGTTGCAGCACCTGCTCGTAGCTGTGCGGGCCGGTGATCTCCAGCACCTTCGGGTGCACTTCGCGGATCTGGTCTTCTTTCGCGCCCAGACAGCCGGTCACGATCACTTTGCCGTTTTCCGTCAGGGCTTCACCGATGGCTTCCAGTGACTCCTGAACCGCGCTGTCGATAAACCCGCAGGTGTTAACGATCACCATATCGGCGTTGTCGTAGCTTGGCACCACGTCATAGCCCTCGGTGCGCAGTTCGGTCAGGATGCGTTCTGAATCCACCAGGTTTTTCGGGCACCCTAATGATATAAATCCAATCTTAGACATTTTTTTTGTACAATCAGTTGCTCACTTTGCCGGGGATTATATAGATGCCGCAACTTTATAGCTACATCAGGTGGTCAACAGATCGCCAGGACAAAGGGACAACCAGAAACAGGCAGCTTGCAGCCGCGAAAGCATATGCGGCTGATGCTGGGCTGGAAATGGATGAGATCGAAGACCCAGGCGTCAGTGCCTTTCGTGGCAAGAATACCAACTCAGGAAAATTAGGGGTTTTATAGATGCTGTTAAACAAGGAGCTATTGCCTCTGATTCCTGGCTATATGTGGAAAATCTGGACCACATTACAAGACAGAATGTTACAACTGCACAGAAACTTTTTATTGAATTGTTAGAGTTAGGTTTGACACTCGTCACAGGCATGGATAAGCGGGTATATACACTTGATTCTGTGAACAAAAAACCAACAGAATTAATGATTTCACTATTGCTGTTCAGTCGTGCCAATGAAGAATCAGAAACTAAGTCTCAACGTACTTTAGGTAATGTTGAAACGTTAGTAGAACGCCATAAAAATGGATTGCCAGTTAACATAAAATCCGTAGGTCGCCACCCATTCTGGATTGATGATTCAGGATCGCAATACGAAGCGGTGAAAAACATCCTACTTATTGGAATATTGCACGTGAAGCGATTGATATGTTCTTGTCCGGCAGTGGTGTATACAGTGTAAAAAAATATCTTGATCAGAAGTATTCAAATGGTCTGAAAGGTAAAGAGTGGGACTATCAGGTACTAAAAAAATGCGTGATAACCGTGCTTTAATTGGTGAACGTATTGTAACTATAAAGGGCATTCCTTATAAATTAGAAAATTACTATCCTTGGTTATGTAAAGATGAAGCAGAGTTTTTGTTACTGGAAGAAAGAAAAAAACAAAGCAACTATAAATCGGAAAAAATTCTGTAGATAATAGAAAATTACTTTCTGGTCTATCGATACTCAAATGTAATAAGTGTGGCGGTACTATGCATTCATTTATGAATCATGGCAAAGCACGATACATCTGTACAAACGGAGTACATCTACAAAAGGGGTGTTCAGGTTGGTCAATCACAGCACAATTAGTTGAACACTGTACTATGATTGCACTATTAATTGGCTACATGGATAAAAGTAGGAGAAGTGGTACTGATACAACCGTATTAGAAGAAGAACTCAATAAAAAAGAAACCTTGATCAAAGATTTAGATACTCAAATTTCTAATATTGTTACTGCAATAGCTATTGCACCTGATGTAAGTTCTTTGGGTCATTCTTTGAACGAAATTAATAGCAAGAGAAAGGAACTTGTTTTATCCGTAGAGAAACTGAAAGAAAGATTAGTTTCATTGCAAGGAAAAGGTTCTTTTGAAGTAGATATCATGGAGTTTCTCATCCTTATTCAATGGGCTGTTTTTATAAATATGGAAGATAATGATAGGGATAAGATCAGAAAAGTTATTGATGCAATTATAGAATATATCGTGGTAGATAAAACAGAGGAATGTATAACTATAAGAATTAAATATTATGGTAATGATGAAGTTTTGAAGTTTTGAAGTTTTGAAGTTTTGAAGTTTTGAAGTTTTGAAGTTTTGGTGTTTGGTGGCGTTGATAGAAAACCACATTGGCGGTTTGATATCGATTTTGATACAGGGAAAGAGGGGACACTAACAGTACTTGAAAATGATCATAATGAAGATGCCTGAAATCCAAAAGGCAGTAGGTTACTTGCGAAAATTAAAAGAAAGCTATGTAGCAATGTATGATACTCCTGTAACTTTGCTTTTCGAAGTTGGTTATCCAGAAATTAAAGGTACACAATTTTGGCCTAATACTGGAAAGCACGAGAAAGTAACGATTGCTTTTGAAGGTGTGGTATACACTATTTCATTTAATGGTAGATTGCCTAAAGCGATTACAAGTGCACTCGAAACGACAGGGTTAACCCGTCAACAATTTATTGAAAAATTCAAAATACATTAAACATTATAGCTCCAACTATTTTTATTAAGCCCCTCTAGGGGCTTTTTGTACTTATTTTCACTCTCATAAATAAAATATACTCATGGTTACTAATGAACAGATAATTCGTGAGTAACAGTACTAAGCCCGTAAGTATCGGGGTTTATTGTTTATGTACTTTGGCAATACTTTTGAGGAATATACTTATCAATACCATTCTGTTCAAATACTATTGAAATTTATAGTTCTTAGAAATTTTCAATTAAAAAAATTAAGTGTTTGAAAGTCGCATGGATAAAGGCCTGGAGGGGGATCGGCCTATTCCAACCCAAAAATAATGCTTGCCGAAATAAAAATGTTTGGGATAATAAATTTCATCAAGCGGTGGTTTGATGATTTCTCTGTCGTAATCGGGTCGCCTCTTACCTTCATAGGCTAGGCCTGCCACATGAAAATGAATAAAACAATAGAAGTACCTCAAACTGTTTTTATTACTATCCAGCTGTAAAATAGTTGGGGTGAATGATATGGTAGTTTAGGGTAATCTCCAATATATATTTTAATTCAATCAATAGAAAAGGTAATAACTATGTTAGAAATGAAATGTCCAAAATGTAATGGTGATACTGAATGTGGTGAAGTAATGACAGTGAATGATAACTTTGGTATTCAATGTACTAATGATAAATGTGGTTATTACTTTGGTATTCATATAAGTAATGGTGAATTAGGTGGTAAAGTTAATGATGGTAATCGTACTGGTACTATCATTGGTTACCATCCAAGTGGATTACCATTAGTTGAATGGTGTGATGGTACTATTACACAGTTTGAACCATTAAAGTAGTTATTCAAAATGGAAAAATAATGCCGTACACCGTTACGGCTTTTTTACGTCTAAAGGAAATACAGTGGCAAAAGAATCAATAGATAGCAGGTAAAATATTAGAATTAATTACTGGTTATAACTACATAACAGACCATTTGTGAAGTAAATTCAATAAACACTCCTATAATAATCATCACGGGAGTATTCAAATGGTAGATTGGTTAATCACTTCTTTAGTACTGATCATTGGCGTTATCATCATGGGTACAGGATTCATCCAGTACTTATTACTTGGTTGGATGCTGTACCTACTAATTATAGTGGTTTTATGGATTATCGCCCGTATCTGGCAGTTTCCCCAAAAATTAAAAGATAAATAAAAAGTAGAAAGAACACAATTCGGTACTAGTTATTAGCAGTTTTTGGGATGTTCAAAAATCATGAGATACTATATAGTATATAGAACATTCGTTCTACCATGATAAAAATCCTCCAAATGCTTAAAGTAAACCCCATCGCAATGGCGGTTTTTTTGGGTTCATTTTATTCTGAAAAATGTATAGCAATATTCAAGGTACACTCGATGAAAGATAAAAAAGAGAAACAAATAAATGTACGTTTATCTGAGTCACATCTATTAGCACTACAAAAATTTGTCGATGAAGGAAAAGCAAAGTCACAAAGTGGTGCTTTAGTTTACTTAGTTAATCAGTACATGATTATGGGTAAGTAACGTTTGATACTATCGTAAAAAATATTTTGCAGTACTAACAAGGATTAGTTAGCATATTTGTAAATGGATTTATAAAATGGAATATTTCAAACAAACTCAATATGAAAATTATGAAGTAAGTAACTACGGTACTGTACGTAATACTAAAAATGGTAAAGTACTAGAAGGTGGTATCAGTAAAAGCAGTGGTTATCGTAAGGTATCACTATCAGTTGGTAATAAGGGTAGTAAGAAAACAGTAACGCATGAGGTACATCGCTTAGTAGCTGAAACATTCTTAGGGCAACACAAGGGATTAGTTGTAGATCATATTGACGATAACCCACTAAACAATGAAGTAAGTAACTTACGATGGATAACACAATCAGAGAATATTCTTAAAGCCAAACGTAAGTAAATCGAACGCCAAAAATTATTGGAAGAACAGAAGCAAGATATCCGAAATTCTGCATTTGTTGGTGAGAAACTATGTCAGTACTTCAATACTAAGTTTAATCGTAACATTTCCCGTGCTGGTTATCGTAGTATTGTTAGAAATAATTAAGAAAAAAGCCTGAATGCTAGGAACACATCAGGCCAGTATTAATTAACCTTTTACAATGTGTTTATTATGACAAAACATATTCAAGTTTTGATAACAGAAGTATAAAGGCACTAATTAGTCAGTGCAAGCTATATAAAGATATCCCATGTGAAAATATCAAGAACATTATGAAGGATTCAATAGCTAAACTTAATGTGAGAGATAAAATTAGTGTATATGATTTGTTTACAGTATTGAGTAATGAGGATGAAATTCGAAATGATTTACTATTCAGTACTGTCAATGCTATTAAAGTACAACAGAATAAGAAACAAGTAAAAGAACGTATGATAAGCTACTACGGGGCAGCGATCATGGATGCAGCAAAACGAATAGAGCAGTATATGATGGAGCACCCAGACGCACTACCAGCACCAGCACATAGACAAAGAACGCTAACGTATAAAGAGGTAGATAAACTATTAGAGCTACGAAAACAAGGTAACTATATTGATGACATGATTGAGTACTTAAAGAGTTTGCGTTAATTGTGCCTTAATACGCATAGTTCCATGCCGTAATACGGCAAAAAAAAGCTCCTGAAACCCGCGTCTTATCGTCAATACGGCAACTAAGTATAGAGATACGAAATCCATTCCATTTCATTCCATGTATTTCTTTCTCTATCAGTATTCAATGAAACTGTGACTTGCGTCACGAATACTACTCGTCGAGAACTCCTCGTAGTATTGGTTAGTAACTTTGCGTTTTTCTCTGCTATCGCATCAAAAACCCGCAAGCGTTTTTTCTCGCTTTCGCTCAGACAAGTAACAGTACTGTCAAAGTAACAAAACCCCAAGAGCTACTATCAAAGTAATTATTCAAAGTATTTGTGAGTCGCCACGGAGTCACACCTGAACGAGTCACCCGCACACGCAGCCGCCCACAGAGGGCATTACTAACAAAAAGGAATATCTAATGAAACCTAACTGGAAACGCGGCCAGTATTGACTTTATTAAATATTTCTCTAAGGGGGTTCACTTTTTTATTTAGTCTGGAATAATAAACTTATCAAACACACACGAGGATGATAGAAATGACTACATACACAAAGATTTATGGGCGATATGCCGTTAACGATGATTATAAAGATACGGTTATATTATATGATGGAATTACTAACCAGCAATTACCATCAGATGCACAAATCAATTTACCAGTTAGTGATATCCAGAAAATGTTTGAACAGGCATATAATAGGAAAGGTGATTCAGATATTTTCGATAACTAATTCACTACTAGATATGAATTAGAAGATAAAGCCGCAATTTATATGCGGCTTTTTTACTGGACATAACCTGTATGCTAATAATCCCAATTATATGTACTTACCAAACAGTGTAATACCTACTGGACGGTACTGAGTAGTAGAGAGGCCAGCCAGTTGGCAGGGATGCTTAAAGATTCATTGTATTAATTTAATTGCTTACAGCCTCATCTAAGCATTATCAGTAAATACATTGAAGGGGTAGCGGTACTAATCTAATAACAAGATTTACATATGCTTAGAACAGAATTTCAGACTTACGAAGATGATTCATTTTACTTTCTATATGTTACAGACAAAATCAGAGTAGAAACTGATGGCGATAGTGGTTTGGTACTAGAACTACATGGTACATATAAAAAAGAAACTATTGATATGTACTGCTACTTAGAACTACAAAATGATGAGGCTGCTTACTTCCAGCAGCTAACCGTCAACCCTGAACTAGAAACAACCATAAGGGCAGTGAAGACATTATACAGCCATTTAAAGAGGCAATATTCCGATGATTACCCAAGTGATAAATGGCTATACAAATAAACCATGCTATTAGTATAAATTAACCTTTTGAACAGTTAATTTTATCAATCGTAACTTTTAATTGATCTTTGGAAATAATTCTACTCCTCGGTCTAAATTTATCCGATTTACGAAAAATAGCTAAGCCAACAAATTCAATTAACAAGTAAATTAAAAGTAGAGGCGAACCTACAAGATAAATAGTCGCTTTTGATATTGGAAATTCTTTATTAAAAGGGAAAAGTTCATTTATGATCAATGCGAAAACGAAAAAAACGATCATGTATAATATAATATTAATGCGGTTGCATATTGACAATACAACTTCATTAATTGAGAATCTATTATATTGTTTGTCTGTCTTATAGAAGTGAATTTTATGAAGATTACCAGATACAAAGGGTTCAAGCATATCAATATTATATTCCCAGTTTTCTTGCCAGTACTTGCTAGCCTTGATTATACGTCGCCAAAAGTTACATAATGATACTCCGATAACCGCTAAACAAGTCATTGTTAATATCATGATAAACTTAGTGCTTTCAGTTGTTGTTTCTTTGAAATACACAGAAAAGCAATAAGCAATCGCAGCAGCAAGCACTGATAAAAAACCTAATATGTATCCAGAACGCTGCCAATAAAGACCAATCTCAAATTTACGTATGTCATGTGATCTCTCAAAGGCATTTTTAATTTTTTCTATATCCAGATTATCCGCATTAATAACACCATTATGATTGCGGGTCTTATCTAGGAGTAGCTCAAAGTAATCAACATTACGTGAAATGATCATATATACTCGTTTATCTTCATAAAAGAACTTGATATTAACCATTTAAAGTGGAGGCCACTCTAAACGAGGTCATGGTTCCAAACTATTCCGGGGAACCAGAAAACAGAACCTTGATTAGTACTAAAATTGCAACGATAAACAGCACTATATTGATTCCCAATAATACTAAGTTTGTTTTTTTAATTCCATTGTTGATAAAACCCACAACTAAATCATTTGAACGATTATTGTACTTTACCACTGTAAACGCAATCAAGTACACTCACAACCTCACAACCTCACAACCTCACAACCTCACAACCTCACAACCTCACAACCTCACAACCTCACAACCTCACAACCTCCACGATGGGTAGGTTTGTTTAAGGTGTGGGTGTGGCGTGAAGCTATCACATGATAATCCTCAGTACTGATTTTCTACTATTCATTTCGCATGCAAGTAAAGAAATTCCACTTAAGGCCGATACTATCCATGATGGGAAATCTGTTGTTCATTTCCTAACTATCATTTCTTGTAGCTTATAAGGAAGAAAATGAAAAAATTATTATTGGCAGTACTATTCATGGCCGGTTCATCACAGGCCGCTACTATCTCTGAGGGTTTTTACTGTGACAGCTACGGAAATCTGATGAAGATGATTAGTGCTATCTCGACTAAAGATCAGGGTGTGATGTTGAAGATGGTCAAAGCTGGTAGTTGCGTTACGGTTGAAGAACCTATGACGATACGTAACGTACAGGTTATGGATCATGGGTTCATGTCGTTCGGTCATTCGGGCGAGGTAGGGTATTCAGTACAACAATTCATTAAGGACTGATGAAAATAGTTACGGTATAAACTACAGATAATCTATAAGGTTTAACAATGGGAAGGATTATAGCTGTTGTATTGGTGTTGATAGCATTATTCATCAAACTCGCGGGTGGTGATGACAAGCATGAAACACAAGCCGAAGAACCATCTAACAAGCTTACAGAGCAAGAGTTACAGGATGCTAAGGATTTCGCTCAGGCTCTTATCCAGCGTGATTACACATGCGATAAAGTCACAACGTTTAGCAATGCGAACTTCTCAGGCCGCATAGACGTATGGTGTGATGATCAGTACCAGTATGAGATAACAAAGCCTGGTGGACGCTGGAAGGTTGTAGCGAAATAACTTAAAAAACCACTACAATGATGTGGTTTTTCATTGTCATCCCTAAACCACCTCTTGGGAGGTGGTGATTGATCCTGTAAGGCTATAGCCTGAAGAATGCCCATGTCGGAATATCTCTTCTTACTCACCACAAGTAAAAGGAGACAGACTGACATGGGGCTTTACAGGAGTTCATCACATGTATATTGGCGTTGCAAATACCACATAGTCTGGACGCCAAAATATCGATTCAGGATCCTCCAAGATAAGCTGGGTAAGGAGCTTTACAGGACAATCTACATTCTCTGCGGAATAAAAGATTGTGAGGTTCTGGAGTTAAATGTTCAACCAGATCATGTACATCTTGTTGTAAGCGTCCCACCTAAAATCTCAATATCAACCCTGATGGGGCATCTGAAAGGCCGCAGTGCCATCAGACTCTACAATCGTTTTCCACATATCAGGAAGAAGTTATGGGGAAACCATTTTTGGTCACGCGGCTACTTTGTCGATACGGTAGAGGTAAACGAAGAGATCATCAGACGATATGTGCGGCATCAGGAGAAAACGGAACAAACGCACGAACAGCAGATGGAATTGCTAGAGTAGAAACAGGAAGGAAACAATAGCTTCCCTTACAGGGGGCATTCTAGAAAGCCACCTTCTAAGAAGGTGGTCTTTTACTTCTTACCAAATGGTACAAAGATTTCATCGAAAGATGAACCATTAATTGTATCCATGTAATCGCTAACTCTTCGTAATGCCTCTTTATATTGTTCCCTATCTTTACCTACTTCTTTATATTCCCCAATTAGCAACAGTTGTTTCGAGTTTTTAATTGTTTTATTAATTGATGAAATATATTTTATTAAGATGTCATTGAACTCTTTTAATGAGTAATTTGTTGAAATTTCAAATCCCCAAATCTGTAAATGCAATTCATGAGCATGCATTTCTAACATTACTTCTCTGAGTTTTTCCTTTTCAATATTTAACTTTTCAATAGTTTTATTATAAATGCTTTCATTAATAATGACTTTTTTTGTTATAAACAACTCCTCAATAATGATATTGATTTTCACAGCTTCTACAGCTATTTCTTGGATTTTATCAATGATAGCTTCACACTTTTTAAACCCTTTATCATTTACTTTGCTTTTTATCCATTTTGTCAATTGATACGCTGAATACACAGCCAAAGATAAAGCACAGGCAGCTACAATCGCTGAAAAGCCTGGAGCTGTAATTTTTTTTGGGGTCTTATATAAAACCCAAGTGATAAATTCTGTAAGAAACACCCCAACAATCATCCAGCTTATATGGGACAGTTTAAAGTTTTTAAAAAGTCCTTTAGCCCACTGTTTCATTCTTCCTAAATACCTTTACATTAAATGGTAAATGGTATTTTATGGCAAGAATTACAAAAAAGGAATCAGCATTACACATTCAAGTAATGGATCTCATCCACTCAGATAAGCAACTAACCCAAGACGATAAAGAGTTTATCTTCAACAACTACAAAGGCGATGGTATAGGGGCTACTGGTGCTTTCTTCATACCTGAAATGCTCGCATGGGATTTCATACTTGATGCTGGTTGTACTGGTCAATGTAATGTATTGAACTTTGTGCGGGTATAGGTCGCCTCAGCTACTACCAGTACTTGAGAAACAAGCCAACACACATTACCTGTGCTGAGCTGAATCCAGAGTACGTAATGATCGGAAAGAGGGTACTACCAGAGGCAGAATGGATCATTGGTGACGCTCTCCAGTACTCACCAGACCGTTTCTATGATGTTGCCTATGACAATCCACCTTTCAGCAAGATCAACACATCAGAAGCGTATACAGGCCGTTACACAGGCTCAGAATTCGAATACAAGGTGATTGAACATGCGAGTACTTTCTCATCCAATGGGGCATGGATTGTACCGCAAGGTTCAGCAGGGTTTAAGTACACTGGACATAAGTACTATGACGCTTCAGTACAGACAGCCACAGCCAAGTACCAGAAGTTTGTTAATGATACAGGGTATACGTTTCAACTCGGGGTGGGTATTGATACCAGTATCTACAAGGATGAATGGAACGGTACTAAGGTAATCTGTGGGGTTGTGACGGTTGAGTACTGAAAATGTGATTTTAAGCAAGCGTAACGCTACATGTTGTGTCTATACTTACTTATTGCACCACATGGTGTATTTCACACAGCAGGTAATTTGTATGGGTAAGAACCAACATGTAGTAACGCATCCTGATGGATGGGCTGTAAAAGGTGAAGGTAATGAACGAGCAACTTCTGTACATTCAACGCAAGCTGAAGCTATAGAAGCTGCTCGTGAGATAGCTCGACATCAACAAAGTGAATTGTTAATTCATGGACGTGATGGGCAGATTCGTTCTCGTGACTCATATGGCAACGATCCATATCCGCCTAAGGGATAAATTTCAGTAAAGCAAAAGAGGCCGATGGCCTCTTTTTTTTGTCTTTTCAATAGATAACGGTGAATGAAGATTAATCAGGCGGATTTTATTTCTTGATTCTTAGGGCAGCCCAGGGAGACGAAGCCGATTTTCGGCTGGTGCGTAACATTGCTCATAGGTTAAAAATTCATCAATTATGGAGTTATCAGGGCGGGATTTTACAGCGTATCGCGGGGGATTTATACACTCTTTGCAAGGCGGATGCGTCGGGCCGAGGTTGTAACATTGTAAATTATGTTAATCAGTTAATAAAAATTGATCCCAGGCATTAAACTGTACAAAAAATGAACTTATCCTGACAATGCACCATGGCTGACAGAGGAGGAAAGAGCATGACCGTTGACAGACTTAAACGCGATCTGCTGAACAAGCTGATCAACGCCCGAATCGACCTGGCCGCGTACCTGCAGTTGAGGAAGGCAAAAGGGTATATGTCAGTCAGCGAAAGCGAACATCTGCGTGATAACCTGTTTGAACTGTGTAATTTCATGCGTGAAAAAGCACCGACCCTGAAGGCGAACGGCGGCGAAAGTGAAGAAATAGCGCTGCGCCGCGCCGCCGAGGTGCTCTCCATTGCAGGGGTGTGTCTGATGAACGGACGCCACGACTGCCCGAACTTTATCGCCGTAAACGCGGAGAAGCTTGAAAACTGCCTGACAACGCTCTCTCTATGCATCATGTGTCTGAACGAGCACAAACAGCTTGAACAGCACTGATCCCGGGGGAGGCAACTCCCCCTTCTGATTAAGCTTTTGTAAAAGTGGTAACGCGCCCGGATGCAGTGGCTAACCTTTATGCCATATGCCGATAAAGGAGCGCGTTATGCCTCGATCCTCGCTGATTTTCCTGCCTGCGTTATTCATTCCATTTTCGCTTCTTGCTGCGCCAGAGGCGGTCAAGGTCGAGGTGCTGCAAAATAAACTCGATCACCCCTGGTCTCTGGCGTTTCTGCCGGACAATCAAGGCCTGCTGGTGACCCTGAAGGACGGTCAGCTCAAACGCTGGCAGGACGGAAAAGGGTTGTCCGATCCGATTATCGGCGTGCCGAAGGTCTGGGCAAACGGTCAGGGAGGGCTGCTGGACGTGGTCCTCGCCCCGGATTTTGAAAAATCACGCCGCGTCTGGCTGAGCTTCGCCGAAGCAGGGAGTGACGGCAAAGCCGGGACGGCGGTGGGCTATGGCCGGCTAAGCGACGATTTTACGCGTATTGAAGCCTTCCAGGTGGTGTTCCGCCAGATGCCGAAACTCTCCACCGGGAACCATTTTGGTGGACGACTGGTGTTTGACGGCAAAGGTTCTCTCTTTATCGGACTCGGCGAGAACAATCAGCGTCCGACGGCGCAGGATCTGGATAAATTGCAGGGTAAAGTGGTGCGCCTCACCGAAGACGGGAAAGTCCCGTCGGATAACCCCTTTGTGAATACCCCCGGCGCGCGGCCCGAAATCTGGTCTTACGGCATTCGCAACCCGCAGGGGATGGCGATGAACCCCTGGAGCGACACGCTTTGGCTGAACGAGCATGGCCCGCGCGGCGGGGATGAGATCAACATTCCGGAGAAAGGTAAGAACTACGGCTGGCCGCTGGCCACGCACGGCATTAACTACAGCGGCCTGAAAATCCCGGAAGCCAAAGGCGAGCACGTTGAGGGCACCGAGAAGCCGCTGTTCGTCTGGAAAGTCTCACCCGCGGTGAGCGGCATGGCGTTCTACAACAGCGACGTTTTCCCGCAGTGGAAAAACAAGCTGTTTATTGGGGCGCTGAAGGAGAAGGACGTGATCGTGCTGAGCGTGGAGGGAAACAAGGTGACGGAGGACGGGCGCATTCTGGGCGACCGGGACCAGCGTATTCGCGATGTGCGGGTCGGGCCGGATGGGTATCTGTATGTCCTGACCGACGAGACGGACGGGCAGCTGTTGAAAGTCAGCCCGTCCGGAGCGTAATCAGGTGACCGGGATCATCACCACGTTGCGGTACGCCGGGCGATCGCTCAGCTGTTTAAGCCAGCGCTCAAGGTGAGGGCGCGGCGTCCACTTCAGACCCATGTTGGTCAGGTTCCAGACGAACGGCGCCACGGCGATATCGCCTGTGCCGAACGCCTCGCCGGAGAACCATGCGTGCTTCGCCAGCTCGTCATCCATCATCGCAAACAGATTTTCGCAGGCATCCTGCGCGGCGTGAATTGCGGGATAGTCGCGTTCAGCTTCCGGCGTGCGGATAAGCCCCATCAGGATCACGCGGTGGGTCGGGGATAACGTCTGGTTTGCCCAGTCCATCCACTTTTCGCCCTGAGCGCGCCGGGCGGGGTTTTCAACCCACAGACGGCCCTGACCGTACTGCGCGGCGAGGTAACGCACAATGGTGTTGGACTCCCAAAGCGTCGCGTCTGTTTCATCATCGCGCAGCAGCGGCACCAGACCGTTCGGGTTCATGGCCAGATAGTCTGCCTCTTTGTTCACGCCGAACGACATGCCAGCCATGATTTGATTGAACGGTAAATCCAGCTCTTCCAGCGTCCAGAGCACTTTCTTAACGTTGGTCGAATTATTTCTGCCCCACAGCGTAATCATATTTACTCCCGATGAGATGTGAATCCGAGTCAGCCTTTCGCCATGGTGAGATAAACCTAACAATTACGCAACAGAAGACAAAAAAATCGTCTTAATCAAAGCGTATCTGAATGTTATTGCATAAACTTTAATAACTTTACCCTCGTTGGGTTTCTTTAACGGTTTTAGTGCGCTATTACTCATCGCTTCTTGCGACACGGTGATGTGACGTAATTTTTGAATGGACACTCGGGTGGCATTTATGACGCGTAAAATGACTTCTCTGCGCAGCCTGGCGACCGGCTCTGCGCTTATTTTCCTGTTTGCACCAACGCTCTACGCAGCTGAACAGGCTGCGCCCGAAGCGCCGCCTGTGGATGCGCGCGCCTGGATCCTGATGGATTATTCCAGCGGTAAAGTGCTGGCGGAAGGGAATGCGGATGAGAAACTCGATCCGGCAAGCCTGACCAAAATCATGACCAGCTATGTGGTGGGCCAGGCGTTAAAAGCGGGCAAGATTAAGCTGAACGATATGGTGACCATCGGTAAGGACGCGTGGGCGACCGGCAACCCGGCGCTGCGCGGGTCATCGGTGATGTTCCTGAAGCCGGGCGATCAGGTTTCCGTTTCCGATCTGAACAAAGGGGTAATTATTCAGTCGGGAAATGATGCGTGCATCGCGCTGGCCGATTATGTTGCCGGCAGCCAGGATTCTTTCATTGGTTTGATGAATGGCTACGCGCAAAAGCTGGGCCTGACCAATACGACCTTTAAAACGGTTCACGGTCTGGATTCGCCGGGACAGTTCAGTACCGCGCGCGACATGGCGCTGCTGGGGAAAGCGCTGATCCACGACGTGCCAGATGAATACGCGATCCACAAAGAGAAAGAGTTTACGTTCAACAAAATCCGCCAGCCGAACCGCAACCGCCTGCTGTGGAGCAGCAACGTCAATGTGGACGGGATGAAAACCGGCACCACGGCGGGTGCTGGTTATAACCTGGTGGCCTCCGCGACCCAGGGCGATATGCGCCTGATTTCGGTGGTGCTGGGCACCAAAACCGACCGTATTCGCTTTAATGAATCAGAAAAACTGCTGACCTGGGGCTTCCGCTTCTATGAAACCGTGACGCCGATTAAACCGGATGCCACGTTCGTCAGCCAACGCGTCTGGTTTGGCGACAAGAGCGAAGTGAACCTGGGCGCGGGTGAGGCGGGCTCGGTGACCATTCCGCGCGGTCAGCTGAAAAACCTGAAAGCCAGCTACACCCTGACCGACCCGCAGCTCACCGCGCCGCTGAAAAAAGGCCAGGTGGTCGGAACCATTGATTTCCAGCTCAACGGTAAGTCGATTGAACAGCGTCCGCTGATTGTGATGGAAGCGGTGGAAGAGGGTGGCTTCTTCAGCCGGATGTGGGATTTCGTGATGATGAAATTCCACGGGTGGTTTGGCAGCTGGTTTAGCTAAACTCGATGGGTTTTCTCCCTCTCCCTGTGGGAGAGGGCCGGGGTGAGAGCACCAGACCGCACCCCGTTTAATACATCAACTTCACCTGCTGCGCCTTCGCGTGGGCCACGATCTCGTCGTCCGGGCGGCAATCGCTGACGATGGCATCGAACTGCGCAAGCTCGCCCATTCTTGCCGAACGTACCTTACCAAACTTGCTGTGATCGACTACCAGCACATGGTACTGCGCGGCGCTCAACGCCCAGTGCTTCACCGGCAGCTCTTCCAGATTAAAGCAGGTCGCGCCCTGACGCACGTTGACGCCGGCGGCGGAATAAAACGCGATATCCGGACAGAGATTGCTGAGCGTGTCCTGCAGGTTAAGCGGCTTAAAGATGGCGTTGCTGGCGTGAAACTCGCCGCCGCATAGGATCACCCGGCACTCGGGTTTCTCCTGAAGCGCCAGAAAGGTGTTCAGGGAGTAGCAGACGGCGGTGAACGGAATGCTGCTGTCGATGGCCTCGATAATCCACGGCGTAGTGGTACCGCAGTCAAAAAACAGCGTCTGGTGCGGCTGTACCAGTGAGGCCGCAAGCCGCGCGGCTTTGCGTTTCTCTTCCACCAGGCGCGTCTTCTGGTCGCTGATCAGATAATGGCTGGCGCTGCGCGGCTCAAGCACAATATACCCGCCCAGCAGCACGACGGGCGCGCTCTCGCTATTCAGATCCCGACGAATGGTCATCTCTGAGACGCCGAGGAGGTTGGCGGCTTCCTTAAGATGCAGCTTATCGCTGCGCTTCAGCGCCTGTAGCAGCTGAGCAATGCGGTCATCGCGACGTGTTTCCATAGTTCCTCGGGATAAAAAAGTGAACCCCCGCAGGGCGGGGGTTCAAGTGTAACCTGTCAGGTTGGGGTTAGTCACGTATCCAGCCTTTGCGGATCGGGATAGCGAAAATGGCACGATAGAGTGAAGACAGCGTGCGGTAGAGCGCTTCACCGAAGAGACTCCACAGGATAGCCGCGCTCACGCAGCCAATCAGCCCGACCAGGAAACCGCCCACCATATCCAGCGGCCAGTGAACACCCAGGTAAATGCGAGACCAGGCGATTGCCAGGGCTGCCACCATCAGGACCGCACCAGACCACAGGCGATGCCAGAACAGGAAAGCCAGTGCGAAGGTGAAGATCACCGTACCGTGATCGCTCGGGAACGAGTCATCCGGCGCGTGGTGCAGGAAGGTATAGCCTACGTGAGCCACAAAAGGACGGGGGTGCGGGAACACATGACCCAGTGCGAAGCTCACCAGAACGCTCACGCCCAGCGCCATCGCCACTTTGATCACCAGCTGGCGGTGCGCTTTCACCTGGCTACGAGGTCCCCACAGCCAGAGGATGGCTGCCAGCGCTGGCACGATACTGATCAGATCTTTTGCCAGGAAGGTGGCAAAGTCGATCGTCCACTCAGGCGAGGCCGGCGTGGCGTTGATCAGATAAAACAGCTGATAATTCAGATTCTCTAACATAGCGTTATCACTCTTTAGCAAACCGGGTGGAAACAAGGCCGTAGACCACCACCTGAGAAAACCAGACCCACCACCCAGCCCACAGGTTGTGAGAGAAAAAATGTGCCCCGCGCATGATCTGGCCGTAGCCCATCACCAGACCTAACACCACGCCCAGCGCGACGAAGCACCAGGCGAGACGCGGACGCTCGCGCCAGAAGGCAAAAAACAGCCCCATCACCATAAAGCCGCTGGAGGCGTGACCGCCGGGGAAGCAGCGCCCCGGACCGCTGTCAGCAGGGACGGCGCTGAACAGGGGATAAGAGACAGCCTTACCGCCATATTCCACCAGATCCCACGGGCAGCTGTGATGGCTCACGCTTTTCAGCACGCCTACCACCAGCGCACCAACGCCCATCAGCAGCGCCGCCGTGACCAGCCTTGCGTTACGCTTGTAAGCGCCGTAAAACAGCACCACGGCACCTAAGGCGATGGCAATGTACTTCGCCAGACGGTGGTTCAGCAGATCCAGCAGATGATCTTTCTGCAGTGGAAAGCTCTGCGTTGCCGCGTCATACCAAAAACCAGTGATCCATCTGTCGAGCGCTTCATTGCGTGATAACCACGTGAAAAGCACGGCAAGGACGACCAGTACGAAAAGCTGATAACCATAAAAGCGGCCCGGCAAGCGGTAAAGTCGTTTTGTCTTATTTGTCTGTAAGTTAGACAATTCTGAACGGCTGGAAGTGAGTGCCATAATTTGGGGTCGTTGACGAGTAATGGGGCTATCATAAATCTGTCAACTTAAGGAAACCTTAAACGAAGACGATATGTGCTTTATTTCTGTTTATCCTCGATAAATCACTATCTCGGGCTGCGGCATTTCATTACACTCGTCGCGATTTTGTCATTATAAAGAGATTGCATGTTAAACCGTTCTTCTTCTGGTTCACGTCTGGGTCGTCAGGCGTTGCTTTTCCCTCTGTGTCTGGTGCTCTACGAATTTTCTACCTATATCGGCAACGATATGATCCAGCCCGGTATGCTGGCCGTAGTGGCGCAGTACAACGCGGGAATCGAGTGGGTACCGACCTCCATGACCGCCTATCTGGCCGGCGGCATGTTTTTGCAGTGGCTGTTAGGTCCGCTGTCGGATCGTATTGGCCGTCGTCCTGTGATGCTGACGGGCGTGGTGTGGTTTATCGTCACCTGCCTTGCCACGCTGCTGGCGCAAAACATTGAACAATTTACCCTGCTGCGCTTCCTGCAGGGGGTGAGCCTGTGCTTTATCGGCGCCGTGGGGTATGCCGCCATTCAGGAGTCGTTTGAAGAGGCGGTGTGCATCAAAATTACCGCGCTGATGGCGAACGTGGCGCTGATCGCCCCCTTACTCGGGCCGCTGGTGGGGGCCGCGTGGGTGCACGTTGCGCCGTGGGAAGGGATGTTTGTGCTCTTTGCGCTTCTCGCCGCCTTCGCGTTCTTTGGCCTGCACCGTGCGATGCCGGAAACGGCCACCCGCATCGGCGAGAAACTCTCGCTGAAAGAGCTGGGTCGGGATTACAAAGAAGTGCTGAAGAATGGCCGCTTTGTGGCGGGCGCGCTGGCGACCGGGTTCGTTAGCCTGCCGCTGCTGGCGTGGATTGCCCAGTCGCCGGTCATTATCATCAGCGGTGAAAAGCTCAGCAGCTATGAGTATGGTCTGCTGCAGGTGCCGATCTTTGGCGCGCTGATTATCGGCAACCTGGTGCTGGCACGTCTGACGTCACGACGCACCGTGCGTTCACTGATTATCATGGGCGGCTGGCCGATTGCCGCAGGGCTGATTCTGGCAGCGGTGGCGACCGTCGCGTCATCCCACGCTTACCTATGGATGACTGCAGGGCTGAGCATTTACGCCTTCGGAATTGGCGTGGCGAACGCCGGGCTGGTGCGCCTGACGCTGTTTGCCAGCGAGATGAGTAAAGGCACGGTGTCAGCGGCGATGGGGATGCTGCAGATGCTGATTTTTACCGTCGGTATCGAGGTGAGCAAGCATGCCTACGCGATGGGCGGCAACGGGCTGTTCAGCCTGTTTAACCTCGCCAACGGCGTGCTGTGGGTTGGCCTGATGATGGTGTTCCTGAAGGACAAACGCGTCGGGAACGCCCTGCAACCTTAACCTGTTTATTCCCTCTCCCAGTGGGAGAGGGTCAGGGTGAGGGCACCAGACCGCACGCGGTCAATTAAACGGCGCCTCCCCGTTCAGCACCTTATCAATCACATCCAGCACGCCTTCATCGTTATTGTGCGGCGCTTCAAAACGCGCCACCGCTTTAATATGCGGTCTGGCATTCGCCATCGCAAAGCTGAACCCGGACTGACGCAGCATCTCCACGTCGTTGCCGCTGTCGCCGAAGGCCACCACGTCGCTGTCGTCAATGCCCCAGCGCTTTTGCAGGATCCGCAGACCGTTGGCTTTATGCACGCCGGGGATGATCAGGTCGATACTGCCGTGACCGGTGGTGACGGGCACCATGATGTCGCTCAGCTTTTCATGCAGCAGCGCCTGAATCCGCGGAATTTCATCGTCAGACACGTTAAGTCCGAACTTGAAGAAAATATCGTTCAGGTTGTTGAAATCGCTGACCATTTCGAGGCGGTGGTAGTACTTCGCCGCGATATCCTTAAAGCCCTCGTCATAGCATTTCAGCGTGTACGCGCTGCTCTTCCCGCAGGCGATGATCTCAATACCCGGCACGTCGCTTAACACGTTCGCGACCGTGTCGAAATGGGCTCTCGACAGTTCACCGTTAAAGACGTCTTCTCCTTCGCTCACGACCCAGCCGCCGTTCTCGGCGACGAACGCAATTTCATGCGCAATCTCCGGGAAAAAGGAGATTAACTGGTAGTACTGGTTGCCGCTGGCGACCACAAAGCGAATGCCTTGCGCCTTCATGCGGGCGTACTGCGCCAGAAAGCGCGGGCGATTATAGGTCTTGGCATCGCTCAGAAAAGTACCATCCATGTCGACGGCGATCAGTTTAACGCTCATATCCCTTCTCCAGTGTCGTTTGTTTCGTTTCCGGCTTTGCCACCGCGCGCGCCACCAGCGCCGCGATGATGACCAACCCTAACACCACCAGCATGGCGCTGCGCAGTCCGTAGTGCTCACCGAGGAAGCCGAGCAGCGGCGGCCCGACCAGGAAGGCAAGGTAGCCCGTGGTTGCCACTACGCTGACGCGCGTCGGGGCATCCGGGCCGGTGTCGCTGGCGGCTGAAATGGTCAGCGGGAAGCCGAGGGACGCGCCCAGCCCCCAGAGGATCACCGAGACCCCGGCAATCCAGTCCACATCGACAAAGATGATCATCGCGATGCCCAGACCGCCCAGCAGGGCGCTGGCGCGCACTACCGCCACGCGGCTGTAGCGGTCGATAAACCAGCCGCCGGTGAAGCGTCCGACGGTCATCCCCAGCGTAAACCCGGCGTAAATCAGCGAGCCGGAGGTCGGGCTAAAGCCGTGGCCGTCCACCATCAGCAGCGGCAGCCAGTCGTTGGCGGACCCTTCCGCGAACGCCATCGCCAGCACCACCACGCCGATCAGCATCAGCTGGAAGTCGCGGTAGAAGGGCAGCCCTTTTTCGGCCGAGTGCTGTTCGTCAGCGGAGTTTTTGCCGGTACCGTCCGGGATCGCCCGGATGCCGGTAAGAATCGGAATGATGCACACCAGCGCCGCCAGCAGAATATGCAGATTGGCGCTCACGCCGGTGGCCGTCAGCGCCATCCCCACGCCGGCACCGGCCAGCGTGCCGAGGCTGTAAAAGCCGTGCATCATCGGCAGCACGGTTTTGTTCATCTCACGTTCGACCGCCGCCCCTTCAACGTTGATGGCAACTTCTGCAGAACCGAAGCTACCGCCAAATACCGTCAGGCCCAGGGCGAAGAGCACCGGTGAGGCAAACCACAGCGCGACGCTCAGCACGATCATCCCGAACACCGCGAAGCACATGGTGGTGCGGATCACCGCCCGCGTACCGAAGCGCTTAACCAGCCAGGCAGAGCAGAGAATGCCGCTCATGGAGCCTATCGACAGGCCAAACAGCACGATGCCCATCTCAGCGGTAGAAACGGACAAAATATCGCGAATGGCGGGGGTGCGCGTGGCCCAGGAGGCCATCAGCAGGCCGGGAATGAAGAAGAACATAAACAGCGCCCACAGGCGTAGCTGCAGGGCTTTACGGGGAGAGGTCAGCGTCATTGGGGTAGCACCAGAAGTACAACAATAGCGACAACACTAGCAAGTTTGTGTACATTTGTACACAAACCACGTGAGGAATTTATGAGCAGACCACCAAACGATCCGCATCGCCGGGAGAAGATCCTGCAGGCAACGCTCGATACCATTGCCGAGCACGGGATCCACGCCGTCACGCACCGTAAAATCGCCACCTGTGCGGGCGTGCCGCTGGGGTCGATGACCTACTATTTCGACGGCATGGAGCCGCTGCTGGAGGAGGCCTTCACGTGGTTTACCCGCCAGATGTCGCAGCAGTACCGGGATTTCTTTGCCGGCGTCACCGGGCCGGAGATGGCGTGCGAATCCATCACTACCCTGATCCACAGCTCGCAGGTGACCACGCCGCACAACATGGCGCTGATGTACCAGCTCTACGCCTTTATGCACCGCAGCGCGGCGCTCAAAACAGTGATGCAGGACTGGATGAAGATGAGCCAGACCACGCTGGAGCAGTGGTTCGACCCGGTCACCACCCGCGCGCTGGATGCGTTTATCGAAGGGATGACGCTGCACTACGTGACCGACCGGACGCCGCTATCCCGCGAAGAGATCCGGGCGATGGTGGGGAGGATTGCGGGCGAGGGCGGCCGCTAGGTTGCGCCCGCGGTCATATTGACGGTGGTTCCCGTGATAGCGCCTGCCGCATCTGATGCCAGAAACGTAATTGTATCTGCCACCTGTGCCAGCGTCGGCAGGCGATGCGTCAGGGTACTTTGCGCGGCACCGCCGAGAAATTGCTCAACCGTTATCCCCATCGCCTGCGCCTTGGCGGCGAAAATGGCACCCACATACGAACCCGCCTGCACCGCATCGGCTATCGCGTGCGAACGCACGCACAGCACGCGAATATTGTGTGTCCCCAGCTCAGCAGCCAGAGCCCGGGTCAAGGCTTCCGTACCCGCGCAGCCGACGATATGCCCGAGGTGGCCCGCCATCGCCATGTTTGCGGCGGGAGCGACGACGGTAATTATGGTCCCGCCATGCTCGCCGCCCATGCGGGATGACACGGCTTTCGCAATGTTAAAGTACGCGGCCAGGAAGGGATCAAAACCCTGCCTGAACTCGCCGAGCGTTAACGCCTCAAGGCGTTTACCCTGATCGTGCATAAAGCCCGTGGCGTTGACGACAATATCTATACGGGCAAGGTCGGGGAGCTGCGAGGACTCCTCGAGCGCATCGTAAATAAACGTGCTGGCAGAACCGCCCGCTGCGCGAATACGGCTGGCGATCTGCTCCAGCCTGGTGTGGCCACGTGCGGCGAGGTATACATCCGCTCCTTCACGCGCCAGAGCGTGTGCCACTGAACTGCCGATGGCGCCGCTGCCGCCGAAGATGACGGCGGTTTTGTTTTTAAAGCCCATACCGCATACCCTCAACAGACTTAACCCTCAAAAGTATGTGCCGGGTTTCGGCTGATGCAACCTGGCCGTTGGGTGGGGCATGCGGTTGGCAGATCTTACCGTGCCATTATCAATGGGTTACTTTGGCAAGATTTTTTTCCCGCTGGCGTCTACGACGGCTTCGCCATCCTCTTTTGTAAATGCCCCTCTCTGCGCATCAGGCAGGATGTCGAGGACGACTTCAGACGGACGGCACAGGCGGGTGCCCAGCGGCGTGACCACGATCGGACGGTTAATCAGAATCGGGTATTGCAGCATAAACTCGATTAGCTGGTCGTCGGTGAAGTTATCGTCGGCAAGTCCGAGCTGTTCATAGGGCTCCACGTTTTTACGCAGCAGGTCCCGTACCGAAATGCCCATCTCGGCAATCAGGGCGGTCAGCTTATCGCGCGATGGCGGGGTTTCCAGATAGAGGATAATCTCTGGCTCCGTGCCGCTGTTGCGGATCATCTCCAGCGTGTTGCGCGAGGTGCCGCAGGCGGGGTTGTGGTAAATGGTGATGTGGCTCATATCAGTGGCTCATTACAGTGTGAAGGAGAGACGTAGCGCCAGCGCGGCGAGCGTCACAAACAGGACCGGCAGCGTCATGATGATGCCCGTCCGGAAATAGTAACCCCAGGTGATCGTCATGTTTTTCTGCGCCAGTACGTGGAGCCAGAGCAGGGT
>NZ_QPFW01000181.1:0-24007 GCF_008122455.1 Enterobacter sp. C6 | reverse complement strand
GCAGCGTCGCGGGAGCGTCAAGGGTATCCATTTGGGTACGTACCGCGATGGCCGTCGCTTTTAGTGCCCCCCAGCCGCCGGCAGGGCCGTCATAGTGTCTGATGCCTGGCACCGAGCGTCTTTTCTTGTTCATACCCACTCCTGATTTGTTCGGTCAACAACATCTGAACCCATAAAAGCGCTGCACAGGACAATAAGCAAAAGCAATGACGACCGTATGGCTACGCGCATGCGGTGCGGGAAGGTGCTTTATCTTAAATTCTTTTTATTACAGCGGTTTATGGGATTTGATGTTTAAATATTTAAAGAAATTATAACGAAATTTTATCATTTTAATAATAAATCTTATCTATCGGTCGGTAGGCGAGATAGATGGCGGTGAGTAAGGAAGGATGTAGTACCAGTAAAACTTCGAATGAAGCTGATGCGCTGGAGATATCGCCACGATTCACGTCTGGCGGGCTGCTGGAGGCATTTTGGGTTTGAGGAAATGACAGGAAGGTTTACTCAGGCTTAATGAATAATAGATATAAGGTATACCTTACTGTGGAATTCTCACGACATAAAATATACAGTTTTTTTGCGGCATGAAATTAACGTCGGGCTGCATTAAGTGAAATATTCTCACCCAAGCGATGAAGCGTTTTCAATATTAAAGATACCTTGTTAGTGCAACAAATAATTCATCGGAGATATATTCCTTTGACATCAAAAAAACGCGAATTCTACTAATTATGGTAGTGGCGATAATAGCGTTATTGCGTTAATGAAAGTGGTTCTCTTTTGTGTTTTTAATAGATAAAACATCATGTTATGTGGTTTTGTAGTGAGGAAATAAGAAAGGGTGGGGCAAATCGTTTTTTTTCATAGGATTAATCCTATAATTTTCCGACTGCTTCATTTACCAACAGTTACGCGGCGGTAAATATTGAATTGATGCGAAGCTCATGTAAACTTGCTTACCGTTTGTCAAAATATGTCAGGAAGATGCTGGGCCTTATTCTGAAGGGCTCGTGCGGTAGCTATGCCCTTAACATAGTAACGCCCCGAAAATATTCTGGCTATTTTAACAATAGCACTTAAGTCAAACTTCATCCCCTTATCTCCATCATCGAAATATCGCTACGGAAAAGCATATGAAAATGCGCGTACTGTTTTCACTTCTGTTTGTAATGGCGGTGGCGGGCTGTAAAGCGCCGCAAAAACCTGTGATCAACGACGATACGATCGAGACCAGCCAGGTCAACGGCGTTACCTTAACCCACCGTCACGCTGTGACGCCGCCGACGGAGTTCACGCCGGTCAACGAGCCGTATCGTGCCATGTATCCGGCTTCCCTGATGAGCCGACCTGACTTCGGCGGCAAAGTTATCCGTAATCTCGAGACCGGAAAAACGTACGTGGTGCTGGGGCAGGTTGAACACTACTGGATGGCGCTTGCCGACGAAGGCAACGATCAGCTGATTGGTTACGTCCCGATGCGCGCTGTGATCAAGGCCGACCAGTACGACGCCGCCGTGCGTAAACAGGCCATTCGTCCAAAGGCGCGTAAAAAAGCGACCTGTGTCGATGTCGATGGCAACAGCAAAGCCTGCAAAGACAGCGCTAACGGTACCTGGATCCTGAACTAAACGGCTTTCATGAGCGCATTTTTATGAATAATAAAAATTTTCATAAGCTGTGGTTATTCTTTTACGCGGCGATTTTCGCCCTGGTCAGTGGTTGTACGTCGTCTTCACACAGCGACCCCTCCCGCTACAATCTGCAGTTTCAGGCTCATCCACAAATCAATGAATCTGCGCCGCTTAAGGTCCGGGTGCTGTTGCTGAAATCCGATGCGGATTTCATGTCCAGCGACTTCTACTCCCTGCAGAACAACGCGTCGGCCACGCTTGGCGCGAATCTGCTGAATAGCGACGTGTTCTTCCTGATGCCGGGACAGCTGTCCAAAACCCTCAGCGGGCAAAGCTCTCCGGAGGCCCGCTACATCGGCGTGATGGCGGAGTATCAGGTGTTGGATGGCAAAAAATGGCGCGTTTCACTCCCTCTGCCTGTGCCTGGCGAAAATCATATCTACCAGTTCTGGAAATGGTCCGCAGATGAACTTCAGGCCAACGTTTTTCTCGACGTGAACGGCATTCGTGTCATCAGCCAGTAACGCGCTTCAAAACAGGAAACACATCATCATGACGAAAGCAGAAAAGGTCGTCTGGACCGAAGGCATGTTCCTGCGTCCACACCATTTTCAGCGGACTGAAAGCTATCTGCTCAACCATGTTCGTGAATGGGGTGCGCTACAGCGGTCGTATCTCTGGGGCTTTCTCGACGTTGAACTGGATGAAGCGATGCTTCGTCAGGGATGCATTGCCCTGAGCTACTGCAGCGGTTTGCTGCCGGACGGCACCTTTTTCCAGGTACGTAACGGGCGCAACGGCCCTGCACCGCTGAAAATTCCTGACAATCTCACTAACGAAAAGGTGGTGCTCGCACTGCCGGTACGTCGTGGCGAGAGAGAAGAGGTGATTTTTAGCGAAGAACCGGCCTCGCTGGCGCGCTTCATCGCTTTCGAGCAAGAGGTGGAAGACGATAACGCCATGTCGGTGGGGGATGCCACCGTCCAGTTTGGTCGCTTGCGCCTGACCCTGATGCTGGAAAAAGACCTCACGGCAGAGTGGACCGCCATCGGCGTGGCGTTTGTGACCGAGAAGCGTAACGACAACCACGTGCGGCTCGACAACAGCTACATCCCGCCGATGCTCAACGCCAACAACAGCCCGCAGATCTACAGCATGATCAACGATCTGCACGGTCTGCTGGTGCAGCGCAGCCAGCAAATTGGCGGTCGCTTGCGCCAGCCCGGTCGCTTTAATACCTCCGAGCTGATTGAGTTCACGCTGCTGTCGCTGGTTAACCGTCATCTGGGCGAGGTTTCTCATTTAAAAACCCTCCCGCTGCTGCATCCTGAAACGCTCTGGCGCAGCTGGCTGCCGTTTGCGACCGAGCTTGCCACCTGGACGTCCCAGCGTACCGCTGAAAGCGTGCTGCCGATTTACGATCATGACGATCTGGCAAACTGCTTCAGCAAGCTGATGCTGATGCTGCGTCAGGGGCTGTCGCTGGTGATGGAAGACCACGCGATTCAGCTGCCGCTTAACGAACGCTCTCACGGCCTGAACATCGCCACGGTGCCTGAAACCAGCATGGTGCGTGAGTTCGGCTTCGTGCTGGCGGTTAAAGCCAACGTGCCAGGCGAACACCTGCAAACCCATTTCCCGGCGCAGATGAAGGTCGCGCCGGTCTCGAAAATCCGCGATCTGGTTCAGCTTCAGCTGCCGGGCATTATGCTGCGCGCCATGCCGGTCGCGCCGCCGCAGATCCCGTGGCATGCCGGCTATAGCTACTTTGAACTGGAGAAGGGCAGCGAGCTGTGGCACGAGATGGATAAGTCCGGTGCATTCGCCCTGCATCTTGCAGGGGAATTCCCGGGGCTGGATATGGAGTTTTGGGCCATCCGTAGCCCGACAGAATAATAAAGCGAGCGCTTAATATGCAGGAACGACAGGACACCGGCAGTGATGCCGCCTTTACCGGAGCCAGTAGCAACAATCAGCTGGTGGCGGCCGCCAATCCGCTGCTCAATGCGATTCCGCAGATCCGTCACTCGATCTCCCATGACGATCAGGTGGCGTTACGCCAGCGCCTGATTGATGAGATTCGCCGTTTCGAAGTCCGCTGCCAGCAGGCGGGGCTGCCCTACGAAGTGATCGTCGGGGCTCGTTACTGCCTGTGTACGGCGCTCGATGAGGCCGCCGCGCTCACCCCCTGGGGCAGCAGCGGCGTCTGGTCAAGCAACGGTCTGCTGGTGACGTTCCATAACGAAACCTGGGGCGGTGAGAAGTTCTTCCAGCTGCTGGCGCGCCTGTCGCAAAACCCGCGCGAGCATATTCTGCTGCTGGAGATGATCAACTACTGCCTGCTGCTGGGCTTCGAAGGACGCTATCGGGTGCTGGATAACGGCCGCACCCAGCTTGAAACCATCAAGCAGCGGCTGTGGCAGATGATCCGCGGTGTGCGCGGCAGCTATCCGCCGCCGCTTTCACCCCATCCGGAAGATCGTCCCGTGCTGCGCAAGCTCTGGCGGCCGATGGTTCCCCTGTGGGCCTGCGTGGCGCTGGCCGGGTTTATCGCCTGTCTGTTTTATATCGTGCTTAACTGGCGTCTTGGCGATAACACCAACCCGGTGCTGGCGAAGATTTATCAGTCCCAGCTGCCGGAAACCACTATTCAGCAACCGGCGCGTCAGCTTCCGGCTGTGCTGAACCTGCGCGGCTTCCTGAAACCTGAAATCGAGGCTGGCCTGGTCGCGGTGAAAGACGAAGCGGATCGCAGCGTCGTTATCCTGAAGGGCGACGGGCTGTTTGCTTCTGCCTCTACCGTCGTGCGTGACCGCTATGAACCGGTCATCCACCGCATTGCGCAGGCGATGAATAACGTGAGCGGCAAAATTCTGGTGGTGGGCTACAGCGACAACGTACCGATCCGCAGCGCGCGCTTTGCCTCTAACTATGAACTCTCTCTGGAACGCGCCCGCTCGGTACAGAAAATGCTGCAGGGAAGCCTCTCTCAGCCTGGCCGCGTGAAAGCGGAAGGGCGGGGCGAGATTAACCCGGTGGCGCCGAACACGACGCCTGAAAATCGCGCCCGTAACCGCCGTGTGGAAATTACTCTGCTGGTGTCGCCTGAAAACACTCAGGCTGAGCTGAACGGATTGCCGCAAGGAAACTAAGGAATGCTGACTACACTTCTTTCCATTTTGACCAACCGCATTCTGTGGAGCTTCCTCGGCGTCACGGCGCTGGCGGCGGTGATCTGGATGATTGGTCCCCTGTTGTCCATCGTGGACACTCGACCGCTTGAGTCTGAGCAGAACCGTATTATCAGCATTGCCGTGGTCTATCTGCTCTGGGCGCAGGGCCACATTCTGCCGCGCCTGTACAACGCCTGGCTGAACCGCAAGCTGATGGACAAGCTCAAGGAGAATACCGCCAGCCCGGAAGCGGCGGATCCGCAGAAGCGGCTGAACAGCGAGGAGCAGATCCTCGCCAGCCGTTTTGATGAAGCCGCGCAGATGCTGAAAAAAGCGCACTTCAGCAAAGCGGGCCAGGGCGCCCAGTGGACGCAGCGCTTCAGCACGCAATATCTCTATCAGCTGCCGTGGTACGTCATTATCGGCGCGCCGGGCTCCGGTAAAACCACGGCGCTGGTCAATTCCGGGCTGCAGTTCCCGCTGGCCGATCGTTTCGGTAAGACCGCGCTGCGGGGCATTGGCGGCACGCGCAACTGCGACTGGTGGTTCACCAATGAGGCGGTGCTGCTGGACACGGCGGGCCGTTATACCACCCAGGAGAGCGAGCAGGTGCAGGACGCCGGCGAATGGCTGGAGTTCATGGGGTTACTGCGTAAGTATCGCCGCCGCCAGCCGATCAACGGCGTCATCATCACCATCAGCATTTCTGACCTGCTCACCCAGTCCGCCGAGGCGTCCCGCCAGCAGGCGGTGAACCTGCGCCAGCGTCTGTCCGAGCTGCATGAACAGCTGGGAATCCGCTTCCCGGTGTACGTGATGGTGACCAAGGCCGACCTGCTTAAAGGCTTCCGCGCGTGGTTTGCCGACTACGATAAAGCGCAGCGCGACCAGATCTGGGGCTTTACGCTGCCGTGGGAGCAAACCAAGCACGCTGATTACGACCTGATGGGCAACTTCCAGCAGGAGTTTTCTCTGCTACAGCAGCGCCTTGATGCCGGGCTGCCGGAAACCATGCTCAAAGAGCATGACGCGAAAACCCGCGCAGAAGCGTATCTCTTCCCGCAGGAGTTCGCCGCGCTGCGTCCGCTGCTGGCAGACTACCTGAGCACGGTCTTTGCCCGCTCCAACTTCGAAACCGAGTTCTCTCCGCGCGGGATCTACTTCGCCAGCGGGACGCAGGAAGGCATGCCGTTTGACCGCGTGATGGGCGAACTGAACCGCGCCCTGTCGCTGCCGGAAGGGGGCGAGGCGGATAACTGGGATTCGGTCAGCAAAGAAGCGCCTATCCCGGGCGCAAAAGGTCAGAGTTTCTTCATTAAGAACCTGCTGCAAAACGTCATCTTCCAGGAAGCCGGGATCGCAGGTGAAAACCGTTGGTGGGAGCTGCGCAACCGGGCGGTGATCTGGTCCGGTTACGCGGCGCTGCTGGCCCTGCTGGTTATCCTCGGCGGTCTGTGGCTCACCAGCTATGCCAAGAACAAGACCTATCTGGCAGAGGTGGATGCGAAGGTTCCGCTGCTCGACCAGCAGAGCAAAGCGCTACAGAACCAGCCGCAGCGCGACCTGTTCGATCTGCTGCCGCTGCTGAACGGGCTGGTTGACCTGCCGAAAAGCGACGCGTTTGATGTGAACGATCCGCCCGTATCACGCCGTATGGGGCTCTATCGCGGGGATGACGTCAGCGATGCTGCGCAGTCTCTGTACCAGAAAGCGCTGGATCAGATGCTGCTCCCTGCCGTTGCCATGCACATCACTACCTGGCTGCGCAACGACAACGGCAGCGATGTGGAATACAGCTATGAAGCGCTGAAAGCCTATCAGATGCTGTATCAGCCGAAGCACTATGACGGCAAATTCCTGCATTCGTGGGTGATGCTCAATCTGCAGCGGAATCTGCCGCAGAACGTCACGAAGGCGCAGCTGCAGCAGCTTGAATGGCACCTGACGCAGCTGCTGGAACCGAAAATTCAGGCCTCGCCGTACGCGCAGGATGAATCTCTGGTTGCCCGCGAAAGAGCGATGATCAACCAGCAGCCGCTCTCCACGCGCGTATACGGTCGTCTCAAGCGCCTGCTGGAACATGATGACAACCTGAAGCCGGTCTCCCTTTCCGACCTGGGCGGACCGCAGAGCGAGCTGGTATTTTCCCGCAAAAGCGGCAAGCCGGTGAGCGAAGGCGTACCGGGTCTGTATACGCCGGACGGCTACTGGAAAAGCTTTAACGGCCAGATTGACAGCGTGACCACCGCCCTGCACGAGGACGACGCCTGGGTGCTGGGGGCCGCCACAGCGCAGGAGGACAAACAGCAGATCGATAACGCCGTGCGCCAGCTCTACATGCGCGACTTTATCGCTAACTGGGATCGCTTCCTCGCCGACATCCAGCTCAATAACAGCGCCGACCTTTCCCAGCGCATCAACACCGCGCGCCTGCTCTCCGGCGGCAATTCGCCGCTGCGCCGTCTGGTGCAGAACCTGAGCCAGGTCCTGACGCTATCACGCAATGCGCCAGCGCCAGAAGGTGCAGGCAAAGCGCAGGATCAAAGCAACCGCGCCACCCGTACGCTGGAAGCCCTGTTCAGCAACAATGACGCAGCGCCGACCCAGGCCGCCGTGGTCACCCAGGCGCCGGAACAGCTGGTCACCGACCACTATGCGCCGATGATTGAGCTGGCGCAGCCGCTGGAGAAGGGGGGGAAGACCATCGTATTTGATGATTTTCTCAAGCAGGTGGATGAACTCTATCGTTACCTGACCGCCGTCCAGGACGCGGCCAACAGCGGGATGCCGGCACCGGGCGGCGAGGCGATCAGCCGTCTGCAGGCCAGCGCCGGTCGTCTGCCGGGCGGGCTGCAAACCATGTTCAGCAACATGGCGGTGGGCGCCAGCAGCGATACCCAGCGTCGTGATCTGGAAAACGTACGTAAGCGAATTAACGTTGAAGTGGGCGGTTTCTGCCGTCAGGCGATTGCCGGTCGCTACCCGCTGGTACGCAGCGCCAGCACCGAGGTCACCCCTGACGATCTCGCGCGCATGTTTGCGCCGGGTACCGGGCTGATGGACGCTTTCTTCCGCGACAATCTGACCAATAAGGTGGACACCACGCAGGCCAACTGGCGCTTTATGCCGGGCATCGACGGGAAAACGCTGCCGGGAAGTGAAGGGCTGCTGAGACCGTTCCAGCAGGCCCAGTCGATTCGCGACGCCTTCTTTGCTAATGGCGCAACGACGCCGTCCTTCAAGGTGACGGTTCGCACCGTGCGAATGGATAACACCATTCTGAACCTGACCCTGGACGTTGACGGCCAGCTGCTGCGCTACAGCCACGGTCCGCAGGCCGTGCAGATCATGAACTGGCCGGGGCCGGGCGGCACCAACCAGGTACGCATGCAGCTGGGGCTGGCGAACGGCAGCACGGCGACGCTGGTCACCAACGGCGCCTGGGCGCTCAACCGCTTCTTCGATAAAGCGAGCACCAGCCCGGGCGCGGGTAGCCTGAGCCGTCAGGCCACCTTCAACGTCGACGGACATCAGGTCACGCTGGAGTTTGCGCCAAACAGCATTCGCAACCCGTTCCAGCTTCCCCGTTTCTCATGCCCATAACCGCAAGGACAGCCGTATGACGAATACCCCTGCGATGAACCGCTACAGCTGGTATGGCAAATTACCCAGCGCCGGAGATTTTTTGCAGCGTCGCTTTCCTGACACTTTACAGCGCCAGTGGTCACACTGGTTTCAGGTCGGTCTGCTGGCCTGGCAGCAGGAAGAGCAGCGCAGCGGCGAGCGCCAGTTCCAGAAAGCGCCAGTCTGGAATTATGTGGTACCGCCCATGCTGGGCAGCCAGATGATCCAGATGGGCTGTCTGCTGCCTGGCCGCGACAGCGTTGGCCGACAGTACCCGGTTTGCCTTCAGCTGAGCTTCGCCCCGTCAGAGTGGTCGACCAGCCTGCTCAGCCAGGCCGAAAGCTGGTACCAGCAGATTGGGCGCCTGGGGCTGCACGCGGTGCGCAACAGTTTTTCCGCCTCGCAGCTGGATGAGATGCTGATGACCATTCCGGCGCCGCAGCCGGTCGAGCCGCAAAAGCGCTCCGACATCCTGGATGTGATTGGCTATGACGAGGACGGCCAGAGCACGCTGGGCTGGCCTCAGGCGGCGGAGTGTTTTGATCCGCTACGTCAGACCAGCTACTGGTGGACCAACCGCTGCGACGGTTACCCGCTATACACCCACGTGCACAGCGGTAACTTTACCGGGCAGCTTTTCACCCTGCTGTTCGACCCGGCAGGGGGCGCCCGTCCGGGGCGTCACGGTCTCTATCCGCCCATGTTTGAATAAGCAGGGATCTTATGAATATCGAAGAATTTCTCGCGCCAATAAGCCCCGACAAGCCCTGCGGCGAAAACCTGGAGTACGACGCTGACTTCCAGATCATGAATCAGGCAAGTCTTGGGAAAGCGGAACAGCAGTTTGGCGACACCATTATCCCGGCAGAGCCCGCAGACTGGAACACGGTAGAAAAATACGCCACCAGCCTGCTGACCCGCACCAAAGATCTTCGCGTCCTGCTGGCGTTAACCCATGCCTGGACGCGCCGCCGCGGGCTGGCGGGCTACGCGGACGGATTATTGCTGGTGCAGGAGGCGATCGCCCGTTACTGGGAACCGCTCTATCCGCTGCTGGAAGAGTATGGCGAAACCGATCCGTTCTATCGCATTAACGCCCTGGCGGGGCTCAGCGATAAATCCGACCTCACCGTCGCCGTGCGAAACGCCTCGCTTCTGCGTTCAAACGGCGATGAAATTTCGCTCCGGGATGCCCAGGCCCTGCTGGACGGCAGTAAGACGGAATGTCCGGACTATCCCGGCGGCCGTCCACGGCTGATTGACGAGCTGGCCCGCGGCGACCAGCCGGGAACCGCAGCGGTTATCGTCATTAACGAACGGCTGCTGGCGATTCGCGAGCTGCTCACCGGGCATCTCGGTGAAAGCGGCGTGCCCGAGATGGAGCAGCTGCTGAAAACCGTCGGACTGGTAGCCAGCGCGTGTCAGGTGACCGACATCAGCAAGCTGCTGCCGAACCGTGAGGTGCAGGCAGAACCACAGGCCGAGCAGCAATCGGCGGCAACGCAGCCCGCTCAGCCGGTCACCGACTGGCGAAGCGTGCAGGTCACCAGCCGCGCCGACGCGCAGCTGATGCTGGAAAAAGCGAAGCAGTATTTTGCGCAGTACGAACCGAGCCACCCCGCACCGCTGATGATTGAACGGGTGCAGCGGCTGTCAGAACTTAACTTTATGGACATTATTCGCGACCTGGCGCCAGACGGCGTTAACCAACTGGAAAACATCTTTGGGCGCCGCGAATAGCGCGTCCAGGCATTATGACGACAGGCATGGAGCCTGCCGTTTCACCTTCACCGCGCATCTTTGATGGAGAACATCATGGCAATGAGTAACAGTGGGCAGAAATTCATCGCACGTAACCGTGCTCCCCGCGTGCAGATCGAGTACGACGTAGAGATCTACGGTGCAGAACGTAAAATTCAGCTGCCGTTTGTGATGGGCGTCATGGCCGATCTGGTCGGCAAACCGGTGGAAAACCTGCCGGCCGTCGACGAGCGTAAATTCCTCGAAATCGATATCGACAACTTTGACGAACGCATGAAGGCGCTGAAGCCGCGCGTAGCGTTCCAGGTGGATAACACCCTGACCGGCGAAGGTAAGCTCAACGTGGATCTGACCTTCGACAGCATGGACGACTTCCTGCCGGATGCGGTGGCCCGCAAGGTTGAGCCGCTGAACAAGCTGCTGGAAGCGCGTACCCAGCTCTCTAACCTGCTGACCTATATGGACGGCAAAAACGGTGCGGAAGAGCTGATCGCTAAAATTCTGCAGGATCCGACGCTGCTCAAATCCCTGAGCCAGTTGCCGAAAAATGACGAAAGCGCGAAAGGTAGCGAGGAATAATCGATGAGCAACCAGACTCAACAACATGAGCAGCAGGCGGGTCAGGCGTTCAGCCAGGATGAATTCAGCGCGCTGCTGAACAAAGAGTTCCGCCCGAAAACCGATCAGGCCCGCTCCGCCGTCGAAAGCGCGGTCAAAACCCTGGCGCAGCAGGCGCTGGAAAATACCGTCACCTTCTCGAACGATACCTACCGTACCATTCAGAACCTGATTGCCGGTATCGACGAGCAGCTGTCGCAGCAGGTGAATCAGATCATTCACCACGAAGAGTTTCAGAAGCTGGAGAGCGCCTGGCGCGGTCTGAGCTACCTGGTGAACAACACTGAAACTGACGAGATGCTGAAGATCCGCTTTATGAGCATCTCCAAGCAGGAGCTGGGCCGTACCCTGAAGCGCTTCAAGGGCGTGGGCTGGGACCAGAGCCCGATCTTCAAGAAAATCTACGAGCAGGAATACGGTCAGTTCGGCGGCGAGCCGTTTGGCTGCATCGTGGGCGACTACTACTTCGACCACAGCCCGCAGGACGTTGAGCTGCTGGGTGAAATGGCGCGCATCGGCTCTGCGGCGCACTGTCCGTTCATTACCGGTACCGCACCGGGCGTGATGCAGATGGAGTCCTGGCAGGAGCTGGCTAACCCGCGCGACCTGACCAAGATCTTCCAGAACACCGAATACGCGGCCTGGCGTTCGCTGCGTGAATCCGAAGATGCCCGCTATCTGGGCCTGGTGATGCCGCGCTTCCTGTCGCGCCTGCCGTATGGCATTCGCACCAACCCGGTCGACAGCTTTGACTTTGAAGAACAGACCGACGGCGCGAACCACAACAGCTACTCCTGGGCGAACGCCGCGTACGCGATGGCAGCCAACATCAACCGCTCCTTCAAAGAGTACGGCTGGTGCACCTCGATTCGCGGCGTGGAGTCCGGCGGGGCGGTGGAAAACCTGCCGTGCCACACCTTCCCGAGCGATGACGGCGGTGTGGACATGAAGTGCCCGACCGAGATCGCCATCAGCGATCGTCGTGAAGCCGAGCTGGCGAAAAACGGCTTTATGCCGCTGGTTCACCGCAAAAACTCCGACTTTGCCGCCTTCATCGGCGCGCAGTCCCTGCAGAAACCGGCGGAGTACCATGACCCGGATGCGACCGCTAACGCGCGCCTGGCATCACGCCTGCCGTACCTGTTCGCCTGCTGCCGTTTTGCCCACTACCTGAAGTGCATCGTGCGCGACAAAATCGGCTCCTTCCGCGAGCGCGAAGAGATGGAACGCTGGCTGAACGACTGGGTCATGAACTACGTCGACGGTGACCCGGCGAACTCCTCCCAGGAGACCAAGTCCCGTAAACCGCTGGCAGCTGCGGAAGTGCAGGTGCAGGAGATTGAGGACAACCCAGGCTACTACGCCGCGAAGTTCTTCCTGCGTCCGCACTACCAGCTGGAAGGTCTGACCGTTTCCCTGCGTCTGGTTTCTAAACTGCCGTCGCTGAAGACGAAAGACGCGTGATGCAGATAGCCGGCCTCCTGGGGCCGGCAGCCTTATTGTGAGTACGAGATAGCTAATGAATTTACCTGTGAAAGCGATAACAAGAAAATTCATCATCTATTTAATGGTTTATGCGTTGTTAATTATTTCATTCATGCTGTTTGTGACGGTATCCGGCTACTATCTGTTTATCTTTGACTGGCCAGAAGATGTCCCGCGAATCGCAATGCATGGATTCTTATGTGCTGGACTTAATGCATTAGCGATAGGTATCTACGTTGTTGCAGAGAAATGGAAAGAGAAACGTTAATACCTCGTGCTGGCTTATATTTAATTAAGGTATTCCACTAACGCGATATTACAATGAATAAAATAAACCTGTTTGCAATCGCTTTGTTGTTTATCGCGTCTCTGGCTGAAGCACAAACGGGAAATTATTCTTATCCTGACGCAACAGCATTACCGCAGGATGATACGTCAAATTTGCTTCGCGACCCGGGCTTATTAACGGGGTACGATTTCAATCTCAGCGCAGCGCGCTTCGCCAGTGCCTGGCTTTCAAAAACGAATGAACGCGAGCGCATTAAGGCGGATATGTATCTATTAGGCGTGGTTGATGCATCAGAGGGGAAGGCCTGGTGTAAAGGTCATCCGGTTTTGCCCAATACGGTTCATGAATTTCTTTACTCTCGCTTTGCCCATTTATCTGAGCAGGAGAGCAAACGGCGGGCTTCTGAAATCATTACCGATGCAATGGGAGAATTAAGCCCCTGTCAACATCGGACTGGCTTATAGAACGCTCCACTGCTGAACCGGTTGGAATTGGATAGCTGATGCGCTGTGGGGCCGATGGCAAAGGATATAAGGTGAAACATTTCTGTTTTTTCCTCGTATTTATGACCTTTTATGTGTGTGCCGGAAATAACTATCCTGATTTTTATCAGCAGCAAACATACCGGCAGGTTTTAAAAGATTTAGTTCTGGCGCGCTGTCTTGCTCAAGTGGCAGATAAAGGCAGTCAGTTTTCTGCTGATGCGGCCAGAAGTGCGAGCGCATTTATTGAGTGGATACCTTTTGATGCTGAAAATGGCACGGATAAAGTGAATGCCCTCATCGAAAAATATAAAAATCAAATTAATGGTTTTCATTCAGAGCGAAAACCCGATGTCAAAGGCGTAACCTTAAACTGTATACGTCTTTATCATAGCGACGAACTGAACAAACTGGTTCCGCAGGTCATCATTGGCGATCCTGACCGTAGCTGGATCCAGGATAACCCAGAGTAGTAAAAGACTTCACATTCTTTCCGTTCATTCAGGGGGAATGTAAGACTGTCAAATGACACGGGTCATTTGATATGAGGCAGAGGTAAAATATGGACGGTTTTATTCAGCCCCATGCTTTCCTGTTTGCCATATAAGTGCTTTTTCGAAAGCAATATTGTTCATCCACGAAGAGTAGATATTATGGCTATTGATATGTTTCTGAAGGTCGAGGGTGTTACGGGCGAATCGAAAGATTCTAACCACACCGGCTGGACTGATATTACCTCCTTCTCCTGGGGCGCTTCCCAGCCAGGTAATATGAGCGTTGGCGGTGGCGGCGGTGCCGGTAAAGTTAACTTTAACGACCTGCACGTTAACGCGCTGATCGACAAATCCACCACCGCTATCCTGAAACACTGCGCCAGCGGTAAACACCTGACTAAAGTTGAACTGTCCGTTTGTAAAGCGGGCGGCCAGCAGGTGGAATACTCCCGCATCACGCTGGAAGATGTGCTGGTGACCTCTGTTCAGTACACCGGTGCTGACAACGGCGACACCGTTGGTGTGACCTATGCATTCCAGGCTGCGAAAGTGAAACAGCAGTACTGGGAGCAGACCACGTCGGGTGGTAAAGGTGCTGAAAGCAGCGCTGGCTGGAACATCAAAGAGAACAAAGAAGCGTAATAATAGTGGGCCCGAAAGGGCTCACTTTATCCGGAGCTTCTTATCAAGGAGAAACAAGATGTCTCAAATGCGTCCTGCTTTTGGTGCCGCCTGGAACAGATTCAGAGAAGTGAACGTAAGCGTAGAACAGGTTGGCAAATTGTTGGGTGGAAAAGTTCAGCATAATATCGACGCCGGTATTTTTAAAAATGCCTGCCCAATTCGTATGAGCTACGTTTTAAATTACTGTGGCATTCCTATTCCTTCTAACAGTAAATATGCGACAGTGACCGGAAACGACAAAAAGCGCTATATGTTCCGCGTTAAAGATATGATTGCATTTCTACCCACGGTACTGGGCAATGCCGATATGTCTGTCTCTTCTCCCACTCCTGCGCAATTTGCAGGCAAACAAGGCATTATCATCTTTACCGGGCACGGCTGGAGCGACGCAACCGGGCATGTCACACTCTGGAATGGTAATATTTGCTCTGATGATTGCCATTTTCTGGGCTCACCGGGTAATGGTTCGTTTATTCCGACCAACGCAACATTCTGGAGCCTGAAATGAAACGTTTATTACTGCTGGTATTGGCTATAAATGCCTCTGCTGTTTATGCCCAAACCCTGCCTGATGTCAGCGCTTTTTCTCAGCAACAAATCTTTGAAAACTGGGTGCAAAATCGATGCATCAGTAAGATTGCGGACAGTAAAAGTCTGAAAGACGATGCAGAGGCCAGCGCGGCCGCATGGCTGGAAGCAAGCAATCTCCCTGCAGAGAATTTTGAAAAAGCTGACAAGGTGATTGTTTCTTTACTGAAAGAGAAAGTAGGCGGTACCGAACCGGGTCAATATCAGGTTTTAAAGTGCAGCTTAATCGCCAACAGCGACGCGATTCGTCCGCTCAAAACCGCAAAATAGAATCAATGGAATCCGGCCCCAAACGCCGCCGTTCTCGTCCCGAGAGCGGCAGCGTTTGAGCGCTAATCATACCAGCAGGAATACGCCATGCGATTCACGATTATTTCTACGAAACCCGGTCATCAGCCGCCGCAAAGCAGCTGTGATTTTTACGCCCCGGGCGGCACCATTGGGCGCGGTACGGATAACAATCTGGTATTGCCGGATAATGACCGCACCATCTCTCGTCTGCAGGCCATTGTTCACGTGGACGCCCAGGGTGAATGCCGCGTGACCAACCGTGGCAGCGTCACCCGCGTGGTATTAAATGACATTCCGCTGGAGCGAGGGCGTCAGGTTGAACTGCAGGATGGCGACATTCTCGGTATTGATGACTACCGTATCGAAGTGACCGAACTGATCCACGATACCCAGCCCGTGAGCCGTATGGCGGCCAGTCTGCACCAGCAGGCGCGTCCGACAGCCGCACCCGCGACCGCGCCAGCTTCTCAACCGAAACCGGCAAGTGCCGCACCGCGCGGGAAAGCCGAGCCGACCGCCGTGCCAACGGAGATCTGGGATAGCCTGATGCAGGAGTTCTCCATCTCCGACAGCATCTCCAGCAACCGTACAAAAACGCAGCCTGCTGCATCGCACGATCCGTTCTCCCAGCCTGCGGCCCCGGAGCGTAACGCCGAAGATCCGCTGGCGATGTTCAACGACAGCGATCCAAAACTCGAGCGTAAGCATGTCGACCCGGACACGCTGTTCAGCGACGAAGCGTTGTTCAAAAAAGAGAGTATTTTTGACGACGTCACCCCGTCAACGCTGGTGCCGCCGGGCGAGACGAGCCCCGTGAAGCCAGAAGAAGAGGCGACGGATGAGCTCGATCCGCTGGCCCTGTTTGGCGGTAAGGCCAGCGCACCAGCCGCGCGTAATGACGACCCGCTCGGGCTGATGGGCGGCGCGCCACTAACCCATCCGGATGACATTATTGCCGAGAAGCCTGCGCCAGTGCCGGAACCTGAACCTGAACAGGAAGAGGACGTGCTGGCCGATTCTCCGCTGTTCGCCCCTGAGCCGCAGGAAGAACCGCGTGCTGAAGAAGAGCCCACGCGACCGGATTACGCAGGCTTCACCATGCCAACGCCACAGGCCGTTGCGCGCAGCAGCGCTCAGGCCCCTAAGGGCCGCCTGCGCATCGACCCGGTCAATAACGCCGCCTCGCCAACCACCACGGCAAACAGCGGTGAGAAGGGCGAAGTGCTGCAGGGTGAGCTGCTGGAGGCACTGCTGGAGGGGATGGGGTTGAGCGAAATGCAGCCCGTCCCGCAGTTTGACCGTGAAAATATGCGTCAGCTGGGGCAGATCCTCGGCATGTTCTCTCAGGGGACCGTGGCGCTGCTTTCCTCGCGCTCCATTCTCAAGCGCGGCGTGAAAGCCGATATGACCATGGTGCTGGACGATGCCAACAACCCGTTCAAGCTGTTGCCGACCGGCAAAACCGTGCTGATCCAGATGTTCGGCACACCGATGCCGGGCTTTATGCCGCCGACCAAATCGGTGCGCGACGCGCTGATCGATCTGCAGGCGCACCAGCTGGGCATGATCTCCGGCATCCGCGCCATTATTGCCGCGATGCTGCAGTCCTTTAACCCTGAGCAGCTGGAAGAGCAGGCGAAGCAGAACGGGATGACCTCGCGTCTGGCGCTGCCGGGCAGCCGCAAAGCGGCCCTGTGGGACTACTTTGTTCGCAGCTATGGCGAGACGGCGGGCGAGATTGAGGACGACTTCCACACCCTGTTCGGCGAGGCCTTCCTTCATGCGTATGACATGGAGGTCAATCAGTACAAAGACTCACAGAGCGGATCGGAAGACAAATGAATATCGCAACGGCTTCTCTCTCCCGCCAGGGGACGCGCGCCAGCAACCAGGATCAGACGGGAGAAACCATAGGGGAACGTTCAGCCTGCTTTGTCGTCTGCGACGGCATCGCGGGGCTGCCGGGCGGCGAGGTGGCCGCAGCGCTGGCCCGCAACAGCATTATCTCCCGCTTCGATGGCGACAAACATCTTAATGCGCAGCACATCCGCGACTACGTGCAGACGGCGAACCGCACCATTCTCAGCGAACAGCAGGCCGTACAGGACTATCGCCGGATGGGCACGACGCTGGTCAGCCTGTTCATTGATCGTGATTACGGGCTGGCCTACTGGGCGCATGCCGGAGACAGCCGCCTGTACCTGTTTCGCCGGGGATGGCTGTGGCATGTGACTACCGACCACAGCCTGGTGCAGCAGATGAAAGATGCCGGGCACCAGACCGACAACCTGAACAGCAACCTGCTCTATCTGGCGCTGGGGATTGAAAACGGCGGGCCGGAAGCGAGCTACAGCGATGTGGTGCAGGTTGAGGACGGCGATGCCTTTTTACTGTGCACCGACGGGTTCTGGCACGGCGTCAGCGAAGAGCAAATGAAGCAGTCGCTGCATATGGTCAATACGCCGCAGGAGTGGCTGACCTTAATGAACCAAATCATTCAAAAGAATGGCGAACAGGAGGGGAATGCTCAGGATAACTATACTGCCCTGGCGGTATGGATGGGCAACCCTCAGGACACCACTTTGCTGCACACCCTCTCTGACGCAGCACAATTTCTTCCCTGCGGAACTGATTAGACACACAAGGAACGATATGAAACTTTGGCTATCGGGTTTGGCACTTCTGGCGGCGACCTCCACCGCTCAGGCTGAAAATTTCCGCATCGTGCAGTCTCCTGCGCAGAAGCTGGATATCTGGATCGACAACATCAAAGACAACACGCCGCAGAGCTGGTGTAAGCCTGAGGTGGCGCTGCGCATTGTGGCAAACGGCAAGAAAGACGTCTCCGTGCTGGAGAACTTTGTGCCGCGTCTTGGCTCACTGCTGGAACACCAGTGCAGTAAAGTGAATAAGCTTAGCTGGACGCTCAACGATCCGGCGGGTACCACGCTGGCGCAGGGCACGGCTGGCAAAGCGCAGGACTGGGCGCTGGTGGTGAAACAGGAGCAGGCCGCACCTGCTGCGACCGTCACCGCAACCCCAGCCAGCGGCGCGTTACTGCCGCCAGACCAGAACGCTGCATCCCGCACCGTCGCGGCCGACCGCACGCCGTGGCAGGAGTTTACGCTTCAGGACGGCTGCCACCTGCGCACCTTCTGGGAAGGTGGCGCTTCCGCTCCGGCGCTCTTTATTCCAGATTCTGACACCACCCGCTGCGGGAACGGCAGCTGGCTGAGCGGACACACCGTTGTGTCGCAGTCCCGCAACGGCGGGCAGAAAGAGATGGCGGTGACCTACATTCATGGCTTCCCGGTGACCGGACTGAATCAAAGCGCCGATCCGGAAAACGCGCTGATCACCTCCGTCAACAAAGAGCGCATGGTATTCAGCACCCCAAACAGCGACCAGAGCTGGATGATCCTGCCTTACGACAACGCCCTGAACAGCTGGAAGAGCAACGGCACGGTCGCGGTGGAGATCTCCCGTGAAACCGCCAGCGATGATGCAAAGCTGCAGGCGCGTATCGCGGCGGTGAAAAAAACCTGGAGCGCCTGGGTGGCACCCGGCACGCCGCTGAATATCGTTCTGATTGACACCCTGCGTCCTCAGCTGCGCGATCCGGCCGTCGGCGCATGGCGCGCGGCGAATTAAGGAATGGCTATGAATACGCTCTATCAACACCTGGCGGGTGAGTCGCTCAACGACGCGCTCGCGCGCCTTGAAGCTGAAATCAAAGCCCGTCCGGCGGATGCCGACCTCCGCGCCGCGTTCGTGCAGTTTTTAACCCTCAGCGGCAACTGGACGCGTGCCCTGACCCAGCTGAAAAGCTGGCTGGCGCTGAAGCCGCAGGCGAAACCCACCGTCACGCTGCTGGAGCAGTCCATCCAGGGCGAGCTGCAGCGCGCGCAGGTGATGGCGGGACAGGCGCGTCCGGCCATGCCTGAAACCCAGTGGCCGTGGCTGACTACCCTTACCGCTGCGCTGAGCGAGGAGGGCGAGCGCGCGCAGGCGCTGCGTCTGGAAGCCCTTGAACAGGCGCAGGCAAACCCTGGTAGTGTCACCCTTGAAAACGAGGAGACGCAGGCCTTTGACTGGCTGATGGACGGCGATGCCCGTCTCGGCCCGGTGTGCGAAACCATCGTCAACGGCCGCTATTTCTGGCTGCCGTTTAACGCCATCGCGGAGATCCGTTTCCAGGCGCCTGCCAGCGTCACCGATCTGGTCTGGCGTCACGCGCTGGTGCGCCTGACCGACGGAACGGAACAGGTGTGTCAGATCCCGGCGCGTTACCCGTTTGCAGCCGATGCCTCTGATGCGGTCAAACTGGGGCGCACCACCGACTGGCACCCGCTCGATACTGACGGCACGCTGTATGAAGGCCAGGGCCAGAAGGCCTGGCTGAGCGAGCAAAGCGAAAGCCCGCTGCTGTCCTTGAGCCTCGTGACGTTCGCGACGGATGGAGCCGATGAGTAATCCCGCTGGCGAAGGCGATCTGCTGCGCAGCGGCTGGCAAGCCCGCAGCAAGCAGGAGAAGGTGGGGGCGCGCGACAAAATGCAGCCTTCGCTGCTCGATCGCCTCACTGATAACGACCCGGAAAAAAAGCGCGAGTCGGCCAACAGCAATCTGATCACCCATGCCGCCCTGCGTCGCAATGTGCTGCGGGATCTGCAGTGGCTGTTTAATACCATCAACCACGATGCCTCCGGTGATTTGAGCGCGTTACCGCACGTGAGCCGCTCGGTGGTTAACTTCGGCGTCGCGCCGCTGGCCGGGAAAAGAATGTCGGACATCGAATGGCACGACATTCAGCGCAAGCTCACCGAGGCCATCATTAATTTTGAACCACGCATTTTGCCGCAGGGGCTGCAGGTCCGCTGCGTGTCGGATACCTCCTCGCTGGATCTGCACAACGTGCTCTCCATCGAGATCAAAGGGCGTTTATGGTGTGTGCCTTACCCGCTGGAGTTTCTGTTTCGTACCGATGTCGATCTGGAAAACGGCCATTTTGAACTGAAAGATGCGGGGTAATCATGGAAAGTAAACTGCTCGAATACTACAACCGTGAGCTGGCCTACCTGCGCGAAATGGGGGCCGAGTTTGCCGAACGCTATCCTAAAGTCGCCGGGCGGCTGGGCATGCGCGGCATCGAGGTGGCGGACCCGTATACCGAACGTCTGATGGAGGGCTTCGCCTTCCTGACCTCCCGCGTGCAGATGAAAATGGACGCGGAGTTTCCGCGCTTCTCTCAGCGTCTGCTGGAGATGATTGCGCCGAACTATCTTGCGCCCACGCCGTCGATGGCGATCGCGGAGATTGAGCCCGACAGCAGCAGGGGTGACCTGAGCAAGGGCTTCATTGTGCCGCGCGGTACCATGATGGACAGCCTGGCGCTGAAAAAAACCGGCGTGACCTGCAGCTATACCACGGCGCACGAGGTCAACCTGCTGCCGCTGAAAATCGACAAGGTCGAGCTGGGCGGCGTGCCCGCCGATCTGCCGCTCGCGCAGCTGGGGCTGAGCCAGCGGGGGATCGGCAGCGCTCTGCGGATCCGCATCGCCTGCGACGGCCCGCAAAACCTCGGGCACCTGGATTTCGACCGTCTGGAATTTTTCCTCGGCGGTCCGGATATTGAAGCGCTGAAGCTGCTGGAGCTGGTGATGGAGCACCACGTCGGGATCGTCTGTCAGACGGTCGGCCCGCAGCCGCAGCGACAGCTGCTGGCGTCGGATGCGCTGCGCCAGGAGGGTTTTGAGCCTGACCAGGCGCTGCTTCCGGACGATCTGCGCAACTTTGACGGCTATCGCCTGCTGCAGGAGTATTTCGCCTTTCCGGCCCGTTTCCGCTTCATTAGCCTCAGCGGCCTGAGCAAGCTTATCCAGCGCTGTGAAGACGAAAAAGCCTTCGATATCTTCATTCTGCTGGATAAGTCGGATGAGCAGCTGGAGCGCGTGGTCGATGCCAGCCACCTGGCGCTGCACTGCACGCCGGTCATCAATCTGTTCCCCAAGGTCGCGGCGCGTCAGAAGCTGAATGAAGGCCAGCATGAATACCATCTGGTGGTGGATAACATCCGTCCGCTGGATTATGAAATTTATGCGGTCAAAAAAATCTATGGCAGCGCGGACGGCCAGCGTGATGACCAGACGTTTCGTCCGTTCTGGAGCACCTGGAGCGGCGATGCGGGCAACTACGGGGCCTATTTTTCCCTGCGCCGCGAACAGCGCGTGCTGTCCGAACACGCCCTGCGCTACGGTACGCGTACCGGCTATATCGGCTCGGAGGTCTTTGTCTCGCTGGTGGATGAACAGCACGCCCCCTGGCAGGAAAACCTGCGCTATATCTCTGCCGAGGTGCTCTGCACCAGCCGCGATCTGCCGCTGATGCTGCAGCAGGAGCTCGGGCAGTTCATTATGGCCGATTCCATGCCGGTGAAATCCCTCACGCTGCGTAAAGGCCCGACGCCGCCGCGTCCGGCGCTGGCCGAAGGGTTCAGCACCTGGCGGCTCATCAGCCAGCTGCAGATGAACTACCTCAGCCTGATGGACAGCGAAAACGAAGAGGGCGCAGCCGCGCTGCGACAGCTGCTAGGGCTGTACGCCAACCTGGCAGAAACGCCCGTGGCTCGTCAGGTGGAGGGGGTACGCCACTGCGTGCTGGAGCCGGTTCACCGCCGCGTGCCTGAACCCGGCCCGGTGGTGTTCGCCCGCGGGATCGGCATTACCCTGACGGTGGATGAGCGAGCCTTTTCCGGCGCCAGTCCGTGGCTCTTCGGCAGCGTGATGGAGCGTCTCTTTGCCCGTCTGGTGTCGATCAACAGCTTTACGGAGTTCACCCTGAAAAGTCAGCAGCGCGGCGAGATTGGCTACTGGGCGCCGCGCATGGGTAAAAGGGCGCTGATATGAGTGACACCGCTGCACCGCTGCGCGTGCATCGCCTGACGAAGCTGCCGGATGCGTTCTGGCACGGGGTGCGCGAGACGCCCTGGCGCTACGATCTGTTTCAGCTGTTAAGGCGCATTGATGCCCAGGGCGGCGAGCGCTACCCGCTGGGCCGCGCGCCGCTGCCAAAATTTGAACCGCTGCGCATCGGCCAGCAGCCGTCGATGAGTTTTGCCCCGTCGACGCTGGCTCAGGTACGTCAGCGGGAGGAAAGCGGGCTGCATGAGGTGTCTATCCTCAGCTTCGGCCTGTTTGGCCCGAACGGCCCGCTGCCGGTCCACATGACCGAGTACGCCCGCGAGCGTATTTATCATCATCAGGACACCAGCCTCAGCGCGTTTGCCGATCTGTTCCATCACCGCCTTGCGCTGCTGTTTTACCGCGCCTGGGCGGATGCGCAGCCCACCGTCTCGCTGGATCGCGCCGATAACAGGCGCTTTGAAGGCTACCTGGCGTCGCTGATTGGCATGGGGCAGCCGGGTCAGATGAACAAAGGCAGCCTGAGTTCTCATGCCCGCTTTACCCACGCCGGGCACCTGACCCGTCACGGACGGGATCCGGAGGGGCTGGAGAAGATCCTGCGCAGCTATTTTAAAGCGCCGGTCAAACTGGTCAGCAACGTGCCGCAGTGGATGCCGCTCTCCACGCGCGAGCAGGCGCAGCTGGGAGCAGGACGCCGCATGCCGCGCATGGGTGAGTCCGCCTTTCTCGGCGTCGCCGTCCGCGACGTGCAGCATAAGTTTCGCATCGACATTGGCCCGCTGAGCGCGGAGGAGTACAACCGTTTTCTGCCGGGGGAAGCGTGGGTCACCGAGCTGCGTGACTGGGTGCGTCAGTACGCCGGGGTGGAGTTTGAATGGGAAACACGGGTGATCCTGCGTGAAGACGCAGTGCAGGGCACCACGCTCGGCGGTGCCGGGCGATTAGGCTACAACACCTGGCTGGGCCTTCAGCCGCGGCCTGTCCCGCGTGGCGATCTGGTGTATTGCGCAGAGCGATAATTTTTCTAACGCATTGTTATCAATGGAACCGAACATGTCAGAAATAAGCCGTGCCGTGCTTTTCGGCAAACTGGATACGCTGTTATTTACCTCTCTGGAAAGCGCCACTGCGTTCTGCAAGCTGCGCGGCAACCCCTATGTTGAGCTGGTGCACTGGCTGCATCAGCTGATGCAGCAGCAGGATGGCGATCTGCAGCAGGTCATCCGCCACTTTGCCCTTGATGAACAGCAGCTGACGCGCGATATCGTTGCGGCGCTGGATGTCCTTCCACGCGGGGCGAGTTCCGTTTCCGATCTCTCCGAGCATATCGACAGCGCCGTTGAGCGCGCCTGGGTCTTCGGCTCGCTGAAGTTTGGCGTCAGCCGCATTCGCGGCGGCCATTTGCTGATCGGCATGCTGAAAACCTGGAATCTGGCCAACGTGCTGAAAAGCATCTCGTCGCAGTTCACCCGCCTTAACGTCGAGGTGTTGATTGAGCAGTTCGACGCTATTTGCGCCAACAGCAAAGAGACGCAGCAGGCCACTGCTGCCTTCGATGCACCGGCGGGTGCGGTACCGGCTGCGCAGGGGACGCTGGCCCAGTACGGCCAGGACCTGACCGCCCGCGCCCGCGACGGGAAGATTGACCCGGTTGTCGGGCGCGACGAGGAGATCCGCCAGATGGTGGATATCCTGATGCGCCGTCGTCAGAACAACCCGCTGTTGACCGGGGAAGCCGGGGTCGGGAAAACGGCGGTGGTGGAAGGTCTGGCGCTGCGTATCGCCGACGGCGACGTGCCGGAGCCGCTGCAGAACATTCAGCTGTGGCTGCTGGATATCGGCATGCTGCAAGCCGGCGCAGGCATGAAAGGCGAGTTCGAGGCCCGGCTGCAGGCGCTTATTAATGAAGTCCAGTCCAGCGCCACGCCGATCATTCTGTTTATTGATGAGATCCACACCCTGA
>NZ_QPFW01000180.1:0-22761 GCF_008122455.1 Enterobacter sp. C6 | reverse complement strand
TCAAAAATCCGCAGGCGGGCGTGAAGCCCGGACCGCTGATTGCGCGTGGCGCAGTGGCTGCGGCGCTTGCGACGCTGGTCACTCCAGCCGCAGCGCTGCTGGCCTTGATTTCGCCGTCAGAAGGCGAGGCGAATCAGTGTCGGAACATTTTGTCGCAAATGAAGAAATAACGCCTTTCTCCCTCTCCCTGTGGGAGAGGGCCGGGGTGAGGGCATCAGGCCGCACGCAGTGAATTACAGGGCCTGGTGCTTCGTCTCGTGCGTCAGCAGCAGCGCAATCAGCGTCAGCCCCGCCATTGCCGCCAGATAAACCCCCACATAGAACAGACCATAGTTCGCCTGCAGCCAGGTGGCGATATACGGCGCAACGGAGGCACCCAGAATAGACGAGACGTTGTAAGAGAACGACGCGCCGGTATAACGCACTTCCGTCGGGAAGAGCTCAGGCAGCAGCGCACCCATCGGGCCGAAGGTCAGCCCCATCAGGCTCAGGCCAATCAGCAGATAGGCCATCACCAGCGCCGGGCTACCTGAACCCAGCAGCGGCGGGAAGACGAACAGGGCAAACAGAATGATCAGCGTGGTGATGGTAATCATGCTCGCGCGGCGACCGAACTTATCCGCCAGCAGGCCCGCAATCGGAACCATCACGCCAAACCCGATCACCGCCATCATCAGCATCCACAGCACTTCGTTACGCGGCAGACCCAGCCCAACCGGTGCGGCGGCGGTACTGAAGGTCATGGAGTAGACGGTCATGATGTAGAACAGCGTATAGGTTGCCAGCATGATGAACGTGCCCAGCACGGTCACGCGGACGTGTTTGGTCAGCAGCGTACCCAGCGGCACTTTTACCTGCTTGTTCGCCGCGGCCACTTTCGCGAAAACTGGGGTCTCATGCAGAGAAACGCGCACGTACAGGCCAATCAGCACCAGCACGGCTGAGAAGATAAACGGAATACGCCAGCCCCAGCTCATGAACTGTTCATCCGTCAGCAGCCAGGAGAGCAGCAGGAACGTCCCGTTGGCAAAGAAGAAGCCAATCGGTGCGCCCAGCTGCGGGAATGAGCCATACAGCGCGCGCTTGCGTGCCGGGGCGTTCTCGGTGGCCAGCAGCGCCGCGCCGCCCCACTCGCCGCCAAGGCCCAGACCCTGACCAAAACGCGCCAGCGCCAGCAGGACCGGCGCCAGAATGCCGATCGTCTCATACGTAGGCAGCAGGCCGATGGCCACGGTGGAGATGCCCATCGTCAGCAGCGAGGCCACCAGGGTGACTTTGCGGCCAATGCGATCGCCAAAGTGTCCAAACAGCGCAGAGCCAATCGGACGCGCAACAAACGCGATAGCAAAGGTCGCCAGAGACTGCAGCGTGGCCGCCGTCGGATCGCCCTGTGGGAAGAAAATATGCGGGAAGACGATGACCGCAGCGGTGGCATAAATATAAAAGTCGAAGAACTCAATGGCGGTGCCAATCAGCGATGCGACGACAACTTTATTGCGCGAGTTTACCGGAACGTTTTCCGTTCCTGAGTCGAGTGTGGTGGCGGTTGCTTGCATAATATTTTCTTATTTTTGTCGAACGAAAGGCCATATTACGCACAGCAAAAGCGACATTTCAATCTGTAACAAAGCCGCGTGCTGGTGATAAAAGCAACAAAAAGCGGATAATTTTCAGGCCAGCCAAAACAGGTCTATGAAATGCTTCACAGATTTTAAATATCAGTCAATAAAACTGGTTTTCGGTTAAATAAAAGTTACAGGCTGGATTTATATGCTGAAATGATGAATCGGGCTGAAATTTCAGCCCGAGAGTGGGGTTACCGGTGCGTTTTGCCCGGCATTCGCGGGTCGTCTTTGTACTCGGCAGTGGCAATCCACGCCGCGCAGAACAGGGTTAAACGCGCGAAGAAGTAGAAGAACGCCATCAGCCCCAGCACCGAGCCAAACGCCGCGCCGGAAGGGGATTTAACCAGTGACGGCAAGGTGTAGGTCATCACGATTTTGATCGCTTCAAAGCCGATCGCCGCAATCAACGTGCCGCGAATCAGCGCCTTCTTGCGCGGACGATGGCGGGGCAAGCGCCAGAAGATCCAGAAGAACAGCAGATAATTGGCGAAGATGGAAATGGCCAGACCAATGCCGCGCCAGGCGGGCTTCAGCCATTCGATATAATCAAGATAGAGCGCGGAGATGATCATCTGCTGCGCCGAGCCTGCCACGGAGGTAATAGAAAGCGTCACGATGAGCGCGACAAGCAGGCCAATCAGAGAAACAAAATCGCGGAGGTACTTAACCCAAATTTTCTCCTGGTCCTGCGGCTTACGCTCCCAGACATCGCGCGACTGGGCGCGAATGGCCTCGCGCAGGTTGCCCATCCAGTTAACGCCGGAGTAAAGGGCAATCAGCAAACCGACGATACCGACGGTAGTACGCTGCTGAACGGCGGTATTGATGGTGCTTTTGAGCGTGCTGGCAAGGGTCGGGTCACTGACGTTATTCAGGATCTTATTGAAGATATCCTGCAGCAGCGTCGGGTGCGACGCGAGCACAAAACCGGCCGCCGCAAACGACACCATCAGGATTGGGATCATCGACAGGAAGGAAAAATAGGTGATGGCGGCACCAAACTGGTTTCCCATGCGGTCATTAAAGCGTTCGGTCGCGCGTATCAGATGCGCAATCATGGGAAACTGCTGAATTCTGGCGACAATGCCGGTGACGGTCCCCAGCGCTTTGCTGGCGGTACCAGGGGACCTGGCCTCTTCAGGCCCGGTTTCCATCTTTTTGACGGGCTCATACTCTAAATGTTGGGTGGGTCGTTGCGGGTTGTTTTCCGGCGTCACGCGTCTTTTCCTTTTCGTTTGGCTGGATGTTACTGAATTATAGCTTGCGACTAGTCCACGTAAGCTTTTGTGAGTTCGGTTAGCCACTCCATGAACAGATGGACCCGGCGGGAGAGGTTGCGGCGGTGGGGATAAATCAGGGAGACAGGCATCGGTTCGGCCCGGTATTGCGGCAGGATCTCAACCAGTTTCTTCCCGCGGAGTAAATCGCGCACCCCAACCCGCGGAACCTGAATAATGCCCAGTCCGGCGAGACAGGCAGCCTGGTAAGTTTCCGTGCTGTTGACTGTTAAAACCCCGCCCGTTTTTACCCACTGCGTCGCACTGCCGTTATAAAACTCAAAGCCCTGCGGGCGAGTTCCCAGCATCGCGGCGTAGTGGATCACGGCGTGTGAGCCTAAATCGTCCAGCGTTTCCGGGTAGCCAAAACGCGCCAGATAATCCGGACTGGCGCAGTTAATCACCGACAGCTTGCCCAGCGGACGGGCAATCAGCCCTGAATCCTTCAGCGTGCCGACGCGGACGACGCAATCAAACCCCTCACGGATCACATCCACCAGGCGATCGCTGCTGCTGAGTTCCAGTTCAATGCCCGGATAGTGCTGCAGGAAAGCAGGCAGTTTGGGGATGACTAAATTTCGAGCAACGCCGACGGGCATATCCACGCGGAGCCGTCCGCTGATGCTGGAGGGATCGTGCTGAAACATACCGTCGAGTTCATCAAGGTTTGCCAGCAGATCTTTTGCCCGCTCGTAATAGACCATGCCGTCCTGCGTCAGGCTGACGCGGCGCGTGGTGCGGTGCAATAGCTGGGTGCCAAGCCGGTTTTCCAGGGCCTGAATTTGTCGTGAAACGCTGCCTTTCGGCAGGGTTAATGTTTCGGCCGCGCGGGAAAAACTCTCCAGTTCCGCGACGCGGACGAATAACTGCATTGCGTGAATTTTATCCATAGCGGAAGCTCATTGTTGTTACAGCTGAAACAGTGAAGCGTTTTAACCCATCTTTATTGATTTTCTATCACCTAATAAGCTCTTTCTCAATCTCCTTAACAGCCAAAACGAGGTTTATGATGAGTGAACGTATCGCATTAGTGACGGGTGGTAGCCGTGGTCTGGGTAAAAACGCTGCGTTAAAGCTGGCGGCAGAAGGCACGGGAATCGTCCTGACATACAACCGTAGCCAGCAGGAAGCGCTGGATGTTGTGCATGAAATTCAGGAAAAAGGCGTTAACGCAGCGGCATTACAGCTCAACGTCGGGGATATCACGGGTTTTGATCATTTTGCCCAACAGCTTCAGGAAACCCTTAGGCGTGTCTGGCAGCGTGAAACTTTTGACTATTTATTGAACAATGCCGGAACGGGTTTATATGCGCCCTATACCGACACGACGGAAGCCCAGTTTGATGAGGCGCTGAACATCCATTTCAAAGGACCTTTCTTCCTGACCCAGCGCCTGCTGCCGTTGCTGAACGACGGGGGACGGATCCTCAACGTCTCCAGCGGGCTGGCCCGCTTTACCCAGCCGGGCTCAGGGACCTACGCGGCCATGAAGGGGGCGATGGAAGTGCTGACGCGTTATCAGGCGAAAGAGCTGGGCGCACGCGGGATCGCCGTCAATATCATCGCGCCGGGCGCGATTGAAACTGACTTTGGCGGCGGACGCGTGCGCGACAACGCGGAGCTGAATCAGCTGCTGGCCTCGCAAACGGCGCTGGGACGGGTGGGGCTGCCGGACGATATTGGCGATGCCATTGCGGCACTGCTCAGCGACAAACTGGGCTGGATGAATGCGCAACGTATTGAAGTCTCAGGCGGCATGTTCCTGTGATGTACGCGCTTAAGGAAATCCTTAAGGTCAATGTGTCAAAATACGGACAGATATAAAGAACTCGGGGGGATTTGTAACGTCTCCATTCGTTGAGTTTTTTCTTAAATAACCCCTCTGTAGAATCCCCCTTCGCTATTCTCAGAGGGATAAAAAACGATGCGAGTAATCATGTTTGACAGGCAGTCACTCTTTATTCACGGAGCGATACACAGTCTTCAGACGCTCATTCCGGAAATAGATATGACAGGGACCTGTCAGGCAGACGATTTATGGACCCAAATTTCCGCTTCACCGTCAGCTATCGTCATGATTGACGGCAATTTAATGCAGGACGAGGGGAGCGCTTTGCTGGAAGAGATGCTACAACGCTTTCCGGCGATACGCGTGATTCTGGTTTTGGCGAAAAAAGAGGCCAGATGGGTTGAGCAATTGCGGCAGCGAAACATCATGGCCATTATTCCCCGAAATGCCAGTCCCGAGCGGTTTTCGGCCGTGCTGGATTCGGTGTCCAGAGGGATGGTCTGTTTTCCCGGGGAGTGGGTCAGGCAGCCGTCGTCTCAGGCGTTATCATCCCTGAGCGAGCGTCAGCGCGACGTGTTGGAATTGCTGGCGGCGGGGGAGTCAAATAAAGAGATTGGCCGCAATCTCAACATCAGTGCGGCCACGGTAAAAGCGCATCTCGAGGCGCTTTTCCGGCGGCTGGACGTGAAAAACAGAACGCAGGCTGCCATGTACTATACCCGTGCGAAGGCCTGAAAAATCGCATTTGGGAGCGAGGGCATCTCTCCGAAGCTGAATATCATCATAACCAGCGCATCATGCTGCTGTTGGGTTAATGGATGTGTCACACTTTCCCGCAGCAGCGCCTCACGCAGCTGAATATCGTCATGCAGCAAATCTTCTGCCTCGGCAGGCGTGATGGGACCGTGAAAAAGTGCCCGATCGCGGATAACGTGGCCATAGCCAATAACCCATAATCCGTTTTCGTCACGATATTTCTCCAGAGAAAGACCCTGATGTTTTTTTATTAACGCAATGGCGGCAGAAGATATTTTCAGCGCATGACCTTTCATATTCATTTCCTCTTAAGATCGATACTGTAGAGGAAACGACGTCTGAGAAATATCCGCCAAATGGCTGTTGATCAGGCATTATTATTCAGGTATTCCTGCTGCAATAAACCAAATAACCAGTCATTTTGCCAGCGCCCCGCAAGATAATAGCTCTCGCGTAATTCGCCTTCCAGGCGAAAGCGGGCTTTTTCCAGCAGGCGCCTTGAAGCGACATTTCCCACGGTGACGGTGGCGGTGAGTCGACGTATACCGCCCTGATGAAAAGCGTAATCACAAAGCGCTTTCAGGGATTCAAAGCCGTAGCCTTTCCCCTGCGCCTCGGGTGCGAAAAGGAAGCCCACTTCGGCACAGTCCTCTTCCCGATGAATATACCCGGTAACGCCCAGCGGGGCCCGGGAGGCGGCGTCACGCACGACGAGACAGAGCCAGTGCGCGCTGCCCGGTGACCAGGGCGTCAGGCGTGAATCAAACGCCTCGCGGATCGCCGCAACGGGGCGGTTTTCCGCCACAAAGCGCATGACGTCGGGATTCTGCTGTAATGCCAGAAAAAAGGGCCAGTCTTGTTCCAGCAGAGGTGAACAGGTAAGGCGAGGGGTAATTAAAATCGGCATTCAGATTCTCCTGAAACATTTTAAATGATTTTAGGGTTGTCACTTTATTTCAACAGAAAGTCAGGTATGGTTAATCGCGTATAAATAAAAAGAAAAAAAGGGCGTCTCATGCCCATTCCGGATGTCTTCGTTGTCGCTTAAGGAAAACAATGAGTCTCAGCACATCACATCATATTCGCGAACAGTTCGAACACTGTCTGGCGGTCATTCGCCATGCGTCGGTGGAAATTTTGCTACTTCTGAATGTACATGCTTCTGAGGGCAAAGATCCACGCTGGTTTCTGGAGCAACTCGACAGTGCTCGATTAGCGCTGGGCGGCTGGGGAGCCGTTGCGAAAAAATTCAACCTGAATGACGCCGAGATGTCGGAATTTACGCTCCAGCTGCGCCTGCTGCAGCAGCGCGTTCCGCAGTATGAAAGCGGACAGGATGTGAGTGAAAACCAGCTTATTGCGGCGATGCGGTTTGTCACCGCGCTGGAACACCTTCGTCTGCAGCAGCCGCTGCTGACCTACAGCACGGACCTGGCACCGGGAAGCGAACTTCAGCAACAGCAGGCGCACAAGCAGGTGCGGGCGATTGAGCTGATGATTAAAGGGCTCATCCAGCAGGCCTGGCCCGATCAGGTACGGCTGAACAATCATCTGAAGACCTTGTTTAACGCCGATCGCGTTCGGCGCTGGCTGAAGCTTGGCGAGATCAACGATGTCCTGAGCGGCATGATGTTCAGCGAGCTGGCGCAAATGCTGGTGGATAAAAAAGAGTTCAGCCGCTATTACGCTTCGCTGTTCAGCGATCCTTCCATGCTGACGCTGCTGGTTGAACCGCGTAAAACGCTGCAAACCTTCCTCGACGACATCCGGCAAATTCGCAACAGCATCACCGTTCAGAAAACGTTGAGCTCGGCGCAAATTCAGCTGCTGGATAACTACTACGCGCAGATTGCGCGGCCCGTTCAACGCGCGTTTGAAGAGGGGAGAACGCGCGTCAATCCGGCGGGATTCATGGCGGTAGATGCCAGCGAACTGCATACCTTCTGGGAAAAGGCGCAGAAAATGGATCGCGTCACCGGTGGGGATCTGTTTGAAGTCCGCGACACCATTGAAAAGCCGACCCAGCGCGCGCCGCGCACCCCCGAACAACGCGAACAGCTTATTTCCGGCGCGCTATGGGGGGCGGTTGGCGTCATGGTGATTGCCATCGTGGCGGGGGGATTCTGGCTGGTGACCAGCAGTAAACCGCAGCCTGCGACCGCCAGCGCGGCTGAAGCGGCACCACCACAGGAAATGCGCGAGACGCCTTCCTCGCGTGAAACGCTCACGCGCATGGGGGTGACCTGGGACGAGAATAATTTCCGCTCGGCCATTAATCGCAACGACACCCGCGTGACCCAGCTCTTTTTGCAGGGTGGTATGGACTGGAAGCTGTCCTGGACCGAAGAGGCGATGTCGGCAGGCTATGACGACGTGCTGGAGCTGATGTTACGCTACCGGCAAAACATGGTGGAGGAGAAGCCGTGTCGCCGCTTCATCAACACGCTCAGCCACGCGATGTCGAACGGCGAGTCTCTGACCTCGGTACGTAAAGAGTATCTTAAAGCGTTTTGCACCGTGCCTGCCGTGGTGAAACGCCAGCAGCACGATCTCGACATGGCCACACGCCGTGCGCAGTCACAGCCGGATGCCACCACCAAAAAATGGCAGTCTATTCAGAGCGCCATTTATGAGGTGATCCGCTAAGTTGTTCTCCCTCTCCCTGTGGGAGAGGGCCGGGGTGAGGGCTCCAGACCGCACCTCGCACCCTGCTCAAGGCTCCCCATACAACCCAATCAGCCGCCGCACCACGCCGTTCGTCCAGCCGAAACCATCCTGCAGCGGATACTCCCCCCCGCCCCCTTCGCGCGGCGTGCTGCTGGCGATGTGGTACTTCTCAATCAGCTTATGGTGCGTCTGATAAAAATGGTTCACCGTATGCAGCCAGCTCCAGGCGATCTCATCCCCCAGTGAATCGTTGCCGTACTGCTTGAAGCCCTGAATCGCCATCCACTGCAGCGGCGCCCAGCCGTTGGGTTTATCCCACTGCTCGCCGGTTTCGTACTCGGTCGCCAGAATCCCGCCCGGCGTGAGCAGTCGCGCCTTGACCGCATCCGACAGGCGCTCGGCCTGCTCATGGGTTGCCATGCCGACATACAGCGGCACGATGCTGGCGGCAGAAAACAGCGCCAGCTCTTCGCGTCGCCAGTCGTAATCGCGGTAACAGCCGCTCTCCTCGTCCCACAGATAGCGGTTCACCGCCGCGCGGCGATCGCTGGCTTTCTGGCGGAACAGGTCGGCCGTCTCTTTGTCCCCTTTCGACGCCGAGATGTTGGCAATCGCGCTTTCCAGCTTGAACAGGAAGGCGTTCAGGTCGATGGGGATAAACTGCGTCGTGCGGATGCTGGCGAGCCGCGACGGATCGCGCAGCCAGCGGGACGAATAATCCCAGCCGGAAGCCGCCCCCGCCCGCAGGTCGCGATACACCTCGTTTGGCGGACGGCCCGAGTGGCGGGCAGTTTCCACGTCCTCGATCCACGATTCGTCGCGCGGGGTATCACGGTCGTCCCAGTAGCGGTTGAGCAGTGAACCGTCCGGCATGCGCACGGCGCTGCGGTAGGCCTGGTTAAGCAGCAGCGACTCCGCGCCGTCCATCCAGAAGGCGTACTCCATTTTGAGGTGATCCAGATAGCGTTTCGCACCGCGCACGCCGTCCTCCTCGAACAGCTCCACCATCAGGGCAAAGACCGGCGGCTGGGAGCGGCTGAGATAATAGGTGCGGTTGCCGTTGGGGATATGCCCGTAGCGTTCAATCAGCCAGGCGAAGTTGTCCGCCATGCACTTGAGCAGATCGTTACGACCGCTCTCCGCCAGCCCCAGCATGGAGAAATAGGAATCCCAGTAGTAGGTCTCGCTGAATCGCCCGCCGGGAACGATATAGGCCTGCGGCAGCGCCAGTAGGGAAGACCAGGGAATATGATCCTGCGGCTCGCGCGTCAGCACCGGCCACAGGTTATCAATGTGCTCCTTCAGGGAGAGGCCCGGGTCGGAGACATACTCGGTGCCGAACGTTTCCGGCATCCAGAAGTGGTTCTCCACAAACTGGCGCAGGTCGAAGTCCCGGTGGCGTCTGACCTTGCGGTAGCGGATCAGGATATCCAGCGGATCCATCTTCGGCGCGCAGTCGGGGAAGGTTTTACTGTCGGCAAACAGCCGCGTCGACTGCACATGCTCGAACAGTTCAAGATAGCGGTCTGCGGGCGTCAACGCATCGGAGGCGGGTAGCCCCTCGATCATTTCGGGTTCCGGCTCCGCCTCAATCATTTCATCCAGTTTCAACTCGCAGGGATCGGTCTCGTAGCGCAGCTCTTCTGCAATCTCGAATTCGATGTTCTCGGTAGCCTGTAGTTTCTGGTTGAACATGGTGATAGGGACCTCCGGTTGTGTGTTCAAAAGACAGGTTTATCCGGGCGTCTTATAAGCGTAGACATTCGCTTCGGTAGAGGGGGAGGAATATGTGCGGTAGATCACTATTTTCGGAGCATTCGTTTTGCAACGATTTATGTCTGTTAACAGTAGCCTCTTCAAAAGAGGCTGCTGAACAAGAGGCGAGTATCCCGGATCAAAGGCCTTGTTTTAGCCGCCTAGAAATCGGTTCAAATTCCTCGGTAGAATGGCGCTTGATCGTATCCGGTGCGTTATCCTCGATGGCTTTCCAGTAGGCCCACGGCACCGGTTTTTTCCCCAGCTCATAGTCCATGGCGTCCCAGGCATCTTCACGAAACGCATAAAATGCCCAGTGTGCATGATGTTTGTCGAGGACGGTCAGGACATCATTAAGCCACTGCCGGCAGCCCTGCAGCGTACGAACGCAGCCAAACTCTCCCGCGACAACCCGGTTGGCCGGAATACCATTCTGCTTCGCCCAGTCAAAGGGCGCGTTCATCCATTTCTCTATGGCCGTAGCGCCCCATTTCACCTTTTTACCGCCGAACGTGATCATGCCTGGATAGTCGAACGGCACCTTGCGGCGTGCATTTGGCGCGCTGGTGAAATCATAGGGCTCGTACATGTGGAAGCTGTAGAGCACCCGCTTATCCTTAAGCGCGGACGGCCAACCAGAAAAACCACGCGCGGAGGCGTACCAGCCTCCATCGACCATAATCGGTGTGGTGGCATCGACCTCGCGGATGGCGGCAATAATCTGATTGTAGAGAGCGGGGAGGTTACGCGCCGTACTTTGCTGCTGCTGATACCAGGTTTTTAACGCCTCTGGCGACGCCTGCTCGCTAATGTTGCCTCTTTTTTCAGGCGCGGGTTCATTGACCAGATTCCAGGCCGCAATGCCCGGTTCGTCCTTCAGGGCCTGGGCCAAATCACGCCAGAACTGAGCGGCTTCCTGCCAGTATTTTTTGTCCTGCCAGATGCGGTCATCAAACTGGTTATTGTTATTTTGCGCCCAGCGCATGCCGGGCAAAGAGAGTGGGGCAATGACGACCTGTAGCCCGGCCGTGTGTGCTTTCCTGATGGAGGCTTTGAGCGTCGCGAGGTCTGTGGCCTCGAGCCCACGATAGCCGTCGGCGTTGCCGAGAAGAAAATCTCTCCCGGCAGGTTTCCATTTGTCGTAAGAGAGGCGAACCCACGTCGCGCCATAGCCTCGCAGCGCGTCATAGTATTCCTGCGTGGGTGGCAGGCGGTTAAAGCTGTTTCCGCCGTGCTGAGGGGTATCCCAGAAGGTGATTTGATCAGATGAGGAGGCAGCAAAGCAAAAAAGAAGCAGGGTCAACCCGATAAGCGCTTTCATCTCAATTCCTTTTTAGCGTGATGATGATTTTATATTCGCTGGGATGATGATGCTTTGTCTTTAAATTATCGAGCCATATAAAAAAACTGGCCCGCTAAGGCCAGTTTTGATGACGTGCTTTCCTGCGAAAAGCCCTTAACGCATGGTCACAAACTCTTCCGCCGCCGTTGGGTGGATTGCCACGGTGTTATCGAAATCTTTCTTCGTTGCGCCCATCTTCAGCGCCACGGCAAAGCCCTGCAGGATCTCGTCCATGCCGAAGCCGATGCCGTGGATACCGACAATCTTCTCGTCCGGACCGACGCAGACCAGCTTCATGCGGCACGGCTGACGGTGCGAGGTGACGGCGGTATACATCGCGGTGAAGGCTGATTTATACACTTTCACCTGGTCGTCGCCATACTGCTCGCGCGCCTGCGGCTCGGTTAAGCCGACGGTGCCGATTGGCGGGTGGCTGAAGACCACGGTCGGGATGTTGCTGTAGTCGAGATGCTCGTCCGGCTTGTTGTTAAACAGGCGCTCGGAAAGACGACGACCCGCCGCAACGGCCACCGGGGTCAGCTCAACTGCACCGGTATTGTCGCCGACCGCATAAATGCCCGGTACGCTGGTGTTCTGGAATTTATCGACGACGATATAGCCTTTTTCGTCGGTTTTCACGCCGGTCACGCCCAGGTTGAAGTTATCGTTAGCCGGTTCACGGCCAATCGCCCAGATCAGGCAATCGACGGTCTGGCTGCGGCCATCTTCCAGCTCCAGGGTCAGGCTGCCGTCTGCATTTTTCACGACCGCTTTTGGCACGGCGTTGGTATGCAGGGTTGGACCTTCGGTGTTCATCACTTCAACCAGCGTATCAACGATCAGCGGATCGAAGCTGCGCAGCGGCGCGTGTTTGCGCACGAACAGGTGCGCCTCTGCGCCCAGGCCGTTAATCACCCCGGCCAGTTCCACCGCGATGTAACCCGCACCAACAACGGCAACGCGCTTAGGCAGGGCAGGCAGCTCGAAGAAACCGTCGGAGTCGATGCCGTATTCCACGCCCGGAATGTTCGGGTGGCTAGGACGGCCGCCGGTGGCGATCAGGATGTGATCGGCGGTGATCGTCTCGCCGTTCACTTCGATCGTTTTCGCGTCCACAAAGCGGGCGAAGCCGTGGATAACGTCGACGTTATTTTTGCCCAGCACGTTGTCGTAGGAGGTGTGAATACGGTCGATGTAGGCGGTACGGCTGGCAATCAGCTTGTCCCAGTCAAAGTTATTAATGGTGGTGTCAAAGCCGTAGTCCGGGCCATACATATGGATAGCTTCACGGATCTGCGCCGCATGCCACATCACTTTCTTCGGTACACAACCCACGTTCACGCAGGTGCCGCCCAGCGCTTTGGCTTCAATCAGCGCGCACTTCTGGCCGTACATGGCCGCGCGGTTGATGGAGGCGATGCCGCCGCTGCCGCCGCCGATTGCGATGTAGTCATAATGCTTAGTCATAGCTTTTGTCCTTAATCGTGAATTGCCGCGATTGTATACCTGAAATCAATAGTTTCCACCGATGGCTGCGATTACTCCGGCACGATCCAACTGACGGTGGCGTGGCCTGTACCCGCTGGCACCAGCGTTTTATGCAGCCACGGCAGCACGTTATTCATCTGCGCTTCGAGCTTCCACGGCGGGTTGATCACAATCATACCGGAGGCGGTCATGCCGCGCTGATCGCTGTCCGGACGTACCGCCAGCTCAATCTGCAGGATTTTGCGGATGCCGGTCGCTTCCAGATCTTTGATCATGCGTTTGATTTGCGCGCGCAGCACCACCGGGTACCACAGGGCGTATGTCCCGGTAGCGAAGCGTTTGTAGCCTTCGTGGATACCGGTCACCACCGCCTGATAGTCGGTTTTGATTTCGTACGGCGGGTCGATCAGCACCAGGCCGCGACGGGAAACCGGCGGCAGCTTGGCTTTCAGCTGCTGGTAGCCGTCGGATTTTTCCACGCGGGCCCGGCTGTCTTTATGGAATTCAGAACGCAGCAGCGGGAAGTCGCTCGGATGCAGCTCAGTCAGCTGGAGGCTGTCCTGCTCGCGCAGCAGCTGGCGGGCAATCAGCGGCGAGCCCGGGTAGTAGCGCAGCTGGCCGTTGCGGTTGAAGTGATTCACCACGCCGATGTACGGCTCCAGCTCGGCAGGCAGATCGTCCTGCTGCCAGATGCGGGCAATCCCTTCCAGATATTCACCGGTACGCTCAGCATGCTCGCCGCTCAGCTGATAACGGCCAGCGCCCGCGTGGGTGTCCAGATAGAGAAACGGCTTCTCTTTCTCTTTGAGCGATTCGATGATCAGGCTCTGAACGGTGTGTTTAAGGACGTCGGCGTGGTTGCCAGCGTGGAAGCTGTGGCGATAACTGAGCATGGGTAATGATATTCCGCTGAATTGACGATTTGCCACAGTTTACAGCAGAACGGCGCAGATTACCCGTAGGCCCGGTAAGCGCAGCGCCACCGGGCTCTTTTCCGCCACGTCTGGCATTGAAATCCTCTACACTTAACCCCATTCTAGATCGCATATGCACAGCGCCGGATGCGCGCTTCATTCACCTATTTCAACAGGACAGCGTTTATGACCAATCCATTACTGACGCCTTTTTCGTTGCCGCCGTTTTCTAAAATCCTCCCTGAGCATGTGGTTCCAGCCGTTACGCAATCTCTGGACAACTGCCGCGCGGCGGTAGAAAGCGTGGTAGCGCAGGGCGCGCCGTACACCTGGGAAAATCTGTGTCAGCCGCTGGCCGAAGTGGACGACGTGCTGGGGCGTATTTTCTCCCCGGTGAGCCACCTGAACTCGGTAAAAAACAGCCCGGAGCTGCGCGAAGCCTACGAACAGACCCTGCCGCTGCTCTCTGAGTACAGCACCTGGGTCGGCCAGCACGAAGGGCTCTACAAAGCCTACCGCGACCTGCGCGACGGCGACCATTATGCCGAGCTGAACACGGCGCAGAAAAAATCGGTCGATAACGCCCTGCGTGATTTTGAGCTGTCCGGGATTGGCCTGCCAAAAGAGAAGCAGACCCGCTATGGCGAAATTGCCGCGCGCCTGTCCGAGCTGGGCAACCAGTACAGCAACAACGTGCTCGACGCCACCATGGGCTGGACGAAGCTGATTACCGACGAAGCGGAGCTTTCCGGCATGCCGGAAAGCGCCCTGGCGGCGGCAAAAGCCCAGGCCGAGGCGAAAGAGCTGGACGGCTTTCTGTTAACGCTGGATATCCCGAGCTATCTGCCGGTGATGACCTACTGCGACAACCAGGCGCTTCGCGAAGAGATGTACCGCGCCTACAGCACCCGCGCCTCCGATCAGGGGCCGAATGCCGGTAAGTGGGACAACAGCCCGGTGATGGCGGAAATCCTCGCCCTGCGCCACGAGTTGGCCCAGCTGCTGGGCTTTGAAAACTATGCCGATAAATCCCTCGCCACCAAAATGGCGGAAAATCCGCAGCAGGTGCTCGACTTCCTGACCGATCTGGCGAAACGCGCCCGTCCGCAGGGTGAAAAAGAGCTGGCCCAGCTGCGCGCCTTCGCGAAAGCGGAGTTCGGCGTGGACGAGCTGCAGCCGTGGGACATCGCTTACTACAGCGAAAAACAGAAGCAGCATCTCTACAGCATCAGCGACGAGCAGCTGCGCCCGTACTTCCCGGAAAACAAAGCCGTTAACGGCCTGTTTGAAGTGGTGAAGCGCATCTATGGCATCACCGCCAAAGAGCGTACCGATATCGACGTCTGGCATCCGGACGTGCGCTTCTTCGAGCTGTATGACGAGAAAAACGAACTGCGCGGCAGCTTCTATCTCGATCTCTACGCGCGTGAGAACAAGCGCGGCGGGGCGTGGATGGACGACTGCGTGGGCCAGATGCGTAAAGCCGACGGTTCTCTGCAGAAGCCGGTCGCCTACCTGACCTGTAACTTTAACCGTCCGGTGAACGGCAAACCTGCGCTCTTTACTCACGATGAAGTGATCACCCTGTTCCACGAGTTCGGTCACGGTCTGCACCATATGCTGACCCGCATCGAAACCGCAGGCGTGGCCGGTATCAGCGGTGTGCCGTGGGATGCGGTCGAGCTGCCGAGCCAGTTTATGGAAAACTGGTGCTGGGAGCCGGACGCGCTGGCGTTTATCTCCGGTCACTATGAGACAGGCGAACCGCTGCCGAAAGAACTGCTGGATAAAATGCTGGCGGCGAAGAACTACCAGGCGGCGATGTTCATCCTGCGTCAGCTGGAGTTCGGCCTGTTCGATTTCCGCCTGCACGCCGAGTTTAGTCCGGAGCAGGGCGCAAAAATCCTGGAAACCCTGGCCGAGATTAAAAAGCAGGTTGCCGTGATCCCAGGGCCAACCTGGGGCCGCTTCCCGCACGCGTTCAGCCATATCTTTGCAGGCGGTTACGCGGCGGGTTACTACAGCTACCTGTGGGCCGACGTGCTGGCGGCGGATGCCTTCTCTCGTTTCGAAGAAGAGGGGATCTTCAACCGCGAAACCGGCCAGTCGTTCCTCGACAGTATCCTGACCCGCGGCGGTTCCGAAGAGCCAATGGTGCTGTTCAAACGCTTCCGCGGCCGCGAGCCGCAGCTGGATGCGATGCTTGAGCATTACGGGATCAAAGGCTGATTGTTACGTGAAGATCTGCTTAGTGGATGAAACAGGCGCCGGAGACGGCGCCTTATCTGTTCTGGCCGCCCGCTGGGGGCTGGAGCACGATGATGAAAACCCGATGGCGCTGGTGATGACCACAGCACATCTTGAATTACGCAAGCGCGACGAACCGAAGCTCGGCGGGATTTTTGTCGATTTTGTCGGCGGGGCGATGGCGCACCGGCGCAAGTTCGGCGGCGGTCGCGGCGAAGCGGTGGCTAAAGCGGTTGGGATTAAAGGAAGCTACCTCCCGGACGTGGTCGATGCCACGGCGGGGCTGGGGCGTGATGCCTTTGTGCTGGCGTCTGTCGGCTGTCGGGTGCGGATGCTGGAACGTAACCCGGTGGTGGCGGCCCTGCTCGACGACGGTCTGAGTCGTGGCTACGCGGATCCGGAAATCGGCCCGTGGTTGCAGGAGCGTTTGCAGCTGATTCATGCCTCGAGCCTGACGGCACTGACCGATATCACCCCGCGCCCGCAGGTGGTCTATCTCGACCCGATGTTCCCGCACAAGCAGAAAAGCGCGCTGGTGAAGAAAGAGATGCGGGTGTTTCAGTCTCTGGTGGGGCCTGATTTGGATGCGGATGGTCTGCTGGAGCCGGCTCGTCAGCTGGCGACGAAGCGGGTGGTGGTGAAGCGCCCTGACTATGCGCCGCCGCTGGCGGACGTTGCCACGGCCAACGCGGTGACCACCAAAGGGCACCGGTTTGATATCTACTCAGGTACGCCGGAATAAAAAAAGCCGGGAGGCGGCTTCGCCTTACCCGGCCTACGTCCTCGATCTATCCCCTCTCCCTGTGGGAGAGGGTTAGGGTGAGGGGAATTTAACGCACTTACTCGTCTTCTTCGTCACGCAGTGGAACAATCAGCATATCCACGTGAACGGTGTTAATCAGCTGGCGCGCGGAAGACATCAGCTTGCTCCAGAAGTCCTGATGGTGACCGCACACCACCAGGTCCATGTCATATTTCTTGATCGCATCAACCAGTACCTGGCCCAGGTCGCCGCTGCCGCTCAGGGTTTCGGTAATCGGGTAGCCTGCGTTAGTGGACAGTTCGCTCAGGGCGTGGTGCGTCTCTTCGGAGATACGCTTCTGCATATCGCCCAGATTGACGTCGATGAGACCGGTGTAGAGGTCGGAGTAATTCACATCAACGTGAATCAGCGAAACTTTCGCGTTGTAGGGACGCGCCATGGATACCGCTTTATCAACCAGCACTTTGCTCTCCGGGGAGAGGTCTACCGCGATGAGAATGTGTTTGTAAGCCATAGTGTTACTCCTTCCTTAAGTTATCGATGACTAAATGGGAAAGCCGTCGTCTGATGCTTTCATTACGGCCCAGTTAAACATATTTTTCAAGCTTTGGTGTTGATAACGATTAACCTTGTGGCAAAAAAATTAACGGATCTCCTACACTATTAAATGAGCCGTTCGGATATTAAAACGCGAACCGGATCGACTTTTGGTCATTCTTTCACTGAACTGTCTGTCAGGGCATTGGGGTGCGGTAGCTCAGAAGCCTTGCTTCGTGGGCGGACGCCGGGGAGGATGTATGATTAGCACCGTCGCATTGTTTTGGGCGTTATGCGTAGTTTGCATAGTGAATATGGCGCGCTACTTCTCATCGTTACGTGCGCTGTTAGTGGTACTTCGTGGTTGCGATCCGTTGCTTTATCAGTATGTGGACGGTGGAGGGTTCTTCACCTCGCATGGGCAGCCCAGCAAACAGATGCGTCTGGTGGGATATATCTACTATCAACGCTACCGCGATCATCACGATGAAGAGTTTATCCGTCGCTGCGAGCGCCTGCGTCGTCAGTTCATTTTAACCAGCGCCCTGTGCGGGCTGGTCGTGGTCAGCATGATTGCATTGATGATTTGGCACTGAGCATCACAGCAGGCGGGGTCAGCCCCGCCTTCTTTCCTCTGGCTCAGGGCTTAACCGTGAACCGGAGATCGGAGATATCGCTCTCAATCGAAATAACCTTCCCGCTATAGGCGATATTAACGTCTCCGTTTGTATCAATGCTGGCAGCAGTGATTGTACCCGTACCTTCAATAACAGGATGCTTCATTGCCAACTGATGGATAATGTCGATGTCTTTCCCTGTTATCTTTTCCGAGAGATAGTAACGGTAGATTGTCGGTACGGTGGCGCCACCCTGATTGTTCACGGTCATATAGAGCCAGACGCTGTCAGATAATTTATAAACGCGTTGAAGTGCATCGTTATTTCGCTGATTAGGCTGGTGGTTTAGCCACACAAATCCAATGACCAGAGCCAGAAGCGAAACCGTAACAAGGCGATGAATCCATTTAGTAGCCGTTTTGAATGGCATAGTCTTTTCCGTCATGGGGGGAACTGAGAATATTCGCGGGGATAATAGTTATTTGTGCAGTAAAAATTTGAACAGATAGTGTTCAGATTTTCCTAATCACAGCAATGGATTAAGTAACACAACAGCCATAAAAAAAGCGGGTCAGTTTCCTGACCCGCTTTTTGTCGCCTTCAACCGATTAAATCAGCTTCAGCGAAATCCAGTACAGCCCACCAGACAGCAGGATGGATGCCGGAAGGGTGAACACCCAGGCCATCAGAATGTTGGTCACGGTTTTGCGCTGCAGGCCGCCACCGTCAACAATCATGGTACCTGCCACGGACGAAGAGAGTACGTGGGTGGTGGATACCGGCATACCGGTGTAGCTCGCCAGACCGATAGATACCGCCGCCGTCATCTGCGCGGACATACCCTGCGCATAGGTCATGCCTTTCTTACCAATCTTCTCGCCGATGGTGGTCGCCACACGGCGCCAGCCAATCATCGTACCGATACCGAGCGCCAGTGCGACCGCCATGATGATCCAGATTGGCGCGTACTCAATGGTGTTGAGCATATCGCCTTTCAGTTTCTTCAGGAGACGCTGGTCGTCAGCATTCACGTCAGGCAGCTTCGCCACTTTATCCGTCACATCAGAGATGCACAGCATAATGCGACGCAGCTGACCACGCTGCTCAACGGTCAGTTTGTCATAACTTTCGATATTGCCCAGCATGCCTTTGGCACGTTCCAGCGCGTTAATCGCGTTTGCCGGATGGCAGTGGAATTCGCCTGGCGCAGTCGCGGCACCGGCTTCCGGTGACGGGATTAACTGGTCAACGCCGGTCGCCTTCTTCAACAGGTCAGGATGCTGCTGGAAGTAGATTTCGACGTTGTTGACCGCATCGCGAGTACGGGTGATTTCGTAGCCGGAGGCGTTCATGTTAACCACGAAGCCTGCCGGAGCAACGCCGATCAGTACCAGCATCACCAGACCAATGCCTTTCTGACCATCGTTCGCGCCGTGTGAGAAAGCCACGCCGATAGCGGAAATGATCAGGGCGATACGCGTCCAGAATGGCGGCTTTTTCTTGCCGTCTTTCTTTTCACGCTCTGCTGGCGTCAGGTGAATACGGGAGCGTTTTTTGGTATTGCTCCAGTAACGACGCAGGATGAAGATCAGCCCGCCTGCCACCACCAGACCCACGATAGGGGAGACGATGAGTGAGGCGAAGATCCCCAGTACTTTCGGGATATTTAACGCATCAACAACCGATGTACCGGTCATGAGGGCGTTGGTTAACCCGATACCGATAATCGCGCCGATGAGGGTGTGAGAACTGGATGCAGGCAGGCCGAAATACCAGGTACCGAGGTTCCAGATAATTGCAGCAAGCAGCATTGAGAACACCATGGCGAGGCCATGGCCAGAACTAACGTTAAGCAGCAGATCCGTTGGTAGCATATGCACAATGGCATACGCAACGCTCAGTCCGCCCAGGAGGACACCAAAAAAGTTAAATACCGCCGCCATAACAACCGCAAGCTGCGATCGCATTGCGCGAGTGTAGATAACCGTCGCTACTGCGTTTGCAGTGTCGTGGAAGCCGTTGATCGCTTCGTAAAACAGTACAAAAACCAGAGCAAGCAAGAGTAAAAGCCCGGTATGTAAATCCAGGCCGGCAAACAAATGTAGCATAGGACGTTACGCCATTTTGAGGACATGAACGCGGCGCATTATCCAGGACAAATGCGCAACGGGCAAAGTGAAATATAGACTTTTTTTGACATACCACCTGATTTGAGAAAAGTGCCTGAAAGGATATTCTTTAAATTTCAAGGGAATGGCTTTGTAATATCTTTTTACGCTGGTGTGACCACAGAGGAAACTTTACAATCCGCGGCAGTTAACAAAGAGGGTTTTGACGTGGAAAGGTTTGATGCCGTGGTAATTGGCGCCGGTGCGGCGGGTATGTTTTGTGCGGCGATGGCCGGACAGGCGGGTCGTCGCGTGCTGCTGCTGGATAACGGTAAAAAGCCAGGCCGTAAGATCCTGATGTCCGGCGGCGGGCGCTGCAACTTTACTAACCTGTATGTTGAACCCGCGGCCTATTTGAGCCAAAACCGTCATTTTTGTAAATCTGCGCTGGCGCGTTATACCCAGTGGGATTTTATCGACCTGGTCGGTAAGCACGGTATCGCATGGCATGAGAAGACGCTGGGCCAGTTGTTCTGCGACGACTCCGCGCAGCAGATTGTCGATATGCTGGTGGCCGAGTGCGAGAAGGGCGGCGTCGTCATGCGCCTGCGTACCGAGGTGCTGGAAGTCACCCGCGACGACCAGGGCTACACGCTGCAGCTCAACGGTGAAACCGTCAGCGCAGATAGCCTGGTGATCGCCAGCGGCGGCCTGTCCATGCCGGGTCTGGGCGCTTCCCCGTTTGGCTATAAGATTGCCGAACAGTTTGGCCTGAAAGTCTTGCCTACGCGCGCCGGGCTGGTGCCGTTCACGCTGCATAAACCGCTTCTCGAACAGCTTCAGACGCTGTCTGGCGTGTCTGTTCCCTCCGTCATTACCGCCGAAGACGGGACGGTGTTCCGTGAAAATCTGCTCTTTACCCATCGCGGCCTCTCCGGCCCGGCGGTACTGCAAATCTCCAGCTACTGGCAGCCGGGGGAATTCGTCACGGTTAACCTGCTCCCGGACTGCGATCTCGACGCGTTCCTTAACGAGCAGCGTACCGCGCACCCGAATCAGAGCCTGAAAAACACGCTGGCAATGCAGCTGCCGAAGCGTCTGGTGGAATGTTTGCAGGTGCTGGGGCAGATCCCCGACGTGTCGCTCAAGCAGCTTAACAGCCGCGAGCAGGAGATGCTGGTGGAGACCCTGACAAACTGGCGCGTGCAGCCAAACGGCACCGAAGGCTACCGCACCGCGGAAGTGACGCTGGGCGGGGTCGATACCAATGAACTCTCTTCCCGCACCATGGAAGCGCGCAACGTGCCGGGGCTCTATTTTATTGGCGAAGTAATGGATGTGACCGGCTGGCTCGGCGGGTACAACTTCCAGTGGGCATGGGCAAGTGCCTGGGCGTGTGCTCAGGCGCTGGCAGAGAAATAATCACGCAACGCAATTATTGCACCAACTTTTCCTCCCCCTTCGACTAAGCTTCGACCAGATGCCCCGCCGCGTTAGTGGGGCCATATTCCTTTTGGTCGAGCACGCATCATGCAGCTACTCAGTATTATTATTTTGCTTACCCTAACCGTGGTGATTCATTCGCTGTGGATGTTTGGCGTTTTAAAATTCATTACATTAGAAGTCGATTCTGCGGTACGCATTGTTTTACGCAATGTCGGTATCGTGATCTCTATGATTTTCGCCCATCTCCTGGAAGCCGGGCTATTTGCGGCATTTTATTTTGTCATCGACGCGTTTAATGACTGGAACACCAGCTTCTACTTTTCGCTGGTGAGCTATGCGACGGTAGGGTACGGCGACGTCACGTTACCCCAGCACTGGCGGCTCATCGGCGGGGTGGAAGGGCTGGTGGGCGCGTTGATGGTAGGCTGGTCTGTGGCGGTTCTGGTGGCGGTACTGCAGCGTTTGCGCGGCATGAGCGCTTAAACGGCTGATGCACGATCCCCGTCTGGTAAGGTAAAGTACCCCTCCTTGCGCGGCCAGATGGCTGCGATTTTGAGGGCGAAGAGGCTGATTAACGGCCCGCCCTTTTCTGTTCCTGGTTTACGCCAGTTTGCATGGTGTTGTGTTTTGTCTGCCAAAAGGGTTTTGTATGTCTGCTGCTCATCTCGGTTTCCCGACGGAAACCGTTGTTGTCTTTGTGGTGATGGCCGTTGGGGCGATGTTTATCGACCTCTTTATGCACCGTCACGATAAACCTGTTTCGCTGAAAAGCGCGGCGATGTGGTCCATCTTCTGGGTCATGATGGCGATGGCCTTCGCCGGATTCCTGTACGTTCACCACGGCGCCGAGATGGCGAGCCTGTTCCTCACCGGCTATGCGCTGGAAGAGGTGCTCTCCGTCGATAACCTGTTTGTGATGATGGCGATCTTCGCCTGGTTCGGCGTGCCGGATAAGTACCGTCACCGTGTGCTCTACTGGGGCGTGCTGGGGGCGATTGTCTTCCGCGGCATCTTTGTAGCTATCGGCACCAGCCTGTTAAGCCTGGGGCCGTACGTTGAGGTGATTTTCGCGCTGGTCGTTGGCTGGACGGCGGTGATGATGCTCAGACGTAATGAAGAGAGCGACGAAGTGGAAGATTACTCGGGTCATCTCGCCTATCGCCTGGTGAAGCGCTTCTATCCGGTCTGGCCGAAAATCAGCAGCAATGCCTTTATTCTGACGCAGAAAGAGGTGGATGCGGAGCTGGAGAAGCCGGAAAACCAGGACGTGATGGTCGGACGCGTCAAGAAGGCGAAGCGCTATGCGACGCCGCTGTTGCTTTGCGTGGCCGTCGTTGAGCTCTCTGACGTGATGTTCGCGTTTGACTCCGTGCCGGCCATTATTGCCGTGAGCCGCGAGCCGCTGATTATCTACAGCGCCATGATGTTCG
>NZ_QPFW01000179.1:0-22404 GCF_008122455.1 Enterobacter sp. C6 | reverse complement strand
GGACGTGTCGCCGCTGCTGCGTATGCAGGGTGCCGCGTATGCCACCCGTATTGCCGAAGATTTCCGCGACCGCGGCAAGCACGTGCTGCTGATCATGGATTCCCTGACCCGCTACGCGATGGCGCAGCGTGAAATCGCGCTGGCCATCGGTGAGCCACCGGCGACCAAAGGCTACCCGCCTTCGGTCTTCGCCAAACTCCCTGCCCTCGTTGAGCGCGCGGGGAACGGCATCAGCGGCGGCGGCTCCATCACCGCGTTCTATACGGTACTGACCGAAGGCGATGACCAGCAGGACCCGATTGCCGACTCCGCGCGCGCGATCCTTGACGGCCATATTGTGCTGTCGCGTCGTCTCGCCGAAGCCGGACACTATCCGGCAATTGATATTGAAGCCTCTATCAGCCGCGCAATGACGGCGCTGATAACCGAGAAGCACTACGCCCGCGTGCGTAACTTTAAACAACTGCTCTCCAGCTTCCAGCGCAACCGCGATCTGGTCAGCGTGGGGGCGTATGCCAAAGGCAGCGACCCGATGCTCGACAAAGCGATTACCCTGTGGCCGCAGCTGGAGGCATTTTTGCAACAAGGCATTTTTGAACGCGCCGACTGGGAAGATTCAATTCAGGCACTGGAGCTGATTTTCCCGCAGGTGTAACACAGGTGGAGGGCGAAGGTCATGGCGCAAAACAGCGCGTTATCAACGCTGAAAGATCTGGCTGAAAAAGAAGTTGATGATGCCGCATTGCAGCTTGGCGCAATGCGACGCGGGTGCCAGCAGGCTGAAGAACAGTTGAAGATGTTGATCGACTATCAGCATGAATATCGCACCAACCTCAATACCGATATGACACAGGGCATTGGAAGCCAGCGCTGGATTAACTATCAGCAGTTTATCCAGACGCTGGAGAAGGCGATAGATCAGCATCGCCAGCAGCTTAACCAGTGGACCCAGAAAGTCGATACCGCGCTGAATTTCTGGCGTGAGAAGAAGCAGCGGCTGCAGGCCTGGCAGACTTTACAGGACCGACAGATCGCGGCAACGACCCTGGCGGAAAACCGTCTGGATCAGAAGAAAATGGATGAGTTTGCCCAGCGCGCATCAATGAGGAAACCGGAATGATCACACTGCAACAACTGCTGATGAGCGACAGCGACCTGTCAGGTGGCATGCAAACAGGGAAAGGCACCGACGGTGCACAGGACTTTCTCTCTCTGCTGGCGGGCGCCCTGTCGGACGCAACGGGCAAGGGCAAAGATGCGCCGCTGACCCTGGCTGACCTGAAAGCCGCCGGCAGTAAGCTGTCAAAAGTGGCTCAGGACGCCAAAGGGGATACCACCCTGCAGGCCAAAATTGCCGACCTGCTCTCGCGCCAAACCGCGCTGAATGGCAATGAAACGTCGCCCATCACCTCGCTTGATACGCTGGTTTCCGGGCTGGTTCCGCTGTCTAAAGGTGACGCACTGAAGACGCTCAATACGGCAAACAGCAAGGATGACGGTAAAAGCGAGCTGAGCGAAGAAGAGCTGGCCGGATTGAGCGCCCTGATGGCGATGCTGCCGCACCAGCAAACTACCGCCTCTCGCGTGGCGGGCAGTGACGGCGTTTCGGCCACCGCAACGCTGAATTCCGCGACGCTTTCGCACAATGGTGCGGACCAACCGTCCCTGAACGCGCCTGCGGGAAGCCATGATAAAGCGCAGAATTCTACGCCTTATCAGAGCCAGGTGAAAAATAACGAACCTGCCCTGTCGGGCAACGCGCCGACAACCCCGGCCCTGGCCGCGGCGGCAGAGAAGCAGGAGCTCGCCAGTTCCTCCTCCTCAGCCTCCCCAACGGCTACCCTGGCACCGATTATGTCCAGCCATGCGACCAGTCAGACGGCCGCCACCGTCGCCACCGCGCCGGTGTTAAGCCAGCCTCTGGGCACCCACGAATGGCAGCAATCCCTGAGCCAGCACATCACCCTGTTCACTAAACAGGGCCAGCAGACAGCCGAGCTGCGTCTGCACCCGGAAGATCTGGGTCAGGTGCAAATTTCGCTTAAGCTGGATGATAACCAGGCGCAGCTGCAGATGGTCTCTGCGCACAGCCATGTTCGTGCGGCGCTGGAAGCCGCGCTGCCGGTACTGCGGACCTCACTGGCGGAGAACGGCATTCAGCTTGCGCAGAGCAGCGTCAGCAGCGAGAGCTTTGCCGGGCAGCAGCAGTCCTCATCCCAGCAGCAGCACCAGGCTTCGCGTTCCGGCAACGCCGGCGGTTTTAATGAAGAGAGCGATGAACTACTGCCTGTTCCTGCTGCCCTGCAATCCGCCGCACGCGGTAACAGTGCCGTAGACATCTTCGCCTAAACGCCAGAGGTAGCGTGATTATCCCCGTCTTTTCCACGCTTTGACGACAGCAGGACACGGGATAATCACCTTATTAAGCTGTACCGAAACAGGAAGCTCGTATCAGATGACTGACTCCGCTATCACCAAAAAAAGTAAGCGCTCCATCTGGATCCCGCTGCTGGTGTTGATCACGCTCGCCGCCTGCGCCACCGCGGGCTATAGTTACTGGCGTATGCAGCAGAAACCTACCACCGCTGCAGCCAAAGCTGAAGCGCCGCCTCCGCCGGCTCCAGTTTTCTTCCCGCTGGATACCTTCACCGTCAATCTGGGTGATGCGGATCGTGTGCTTTATGTTGGCATTACGCTGCGCCTGAAAGATGAAGCCACTCGTTCACGTCTGAACGATTACCTTCCGGAAGTGCGCAGCCGCCTTCTGCTGCTGTTCTCTCGTCAGGACGCTTCGACGCTGGCCACCGATGTGGGTAAGCAAAAGCTGGTCGACGCCATTAAACAAACGCTGGCGACCCCGCTGGTAAACGGCCAACCTAAGCAGGAAGTCACTGACGTTCTGTATACAGCATTCATTCTGCGGTAACGACATGGGCGACAGTATTCTTTCTCAGGCAGAAATCGATGCGCTGCTCAACGGCGACAGCGATAACAATGATGATCCTAAACCGGGTATTGGCGGCGATAGCGATATTCGTCCCTATGACCCGAATACCCAGCGTCGCGTGGTACGTGAACGTCTGCAGGCGCTGGAGATCATTAACGAACGTTTTGCACGTCAGTTCCGTATGGGGCTGTTTAACCTGCTGCGTCGTAGCCCGGATATCACGGTCGGTGCGATCCGCATTCAGCCGTATCATGAGTTTGCCCGCAACCTGCCGGTGCCAACCAACCTTAACCTGATTCATCTGAAGCCGCTGCGCGGCACCGGTCTGGTGGTGTTTTCCCCAAGCCTGGTGTTCATCGCGGTGGATAACCTGTTCGGCGGCGACGGGCGTTTCCCGACCAAAGTAGAAGGTCGTGAATTCACCCACACCGAACAGCGCGTCATTAACCGCATGCTGAAGCTGGCGCTGGAGTCTTACAGCGACGCGTGGAAAGCGATTAACCCGCTGGAAGTGGAGTACGTCCGTTCTGAGATGCAGGTGAAATTTACCAATATCACCACCTCCCCGAACGATATCGTCGTTAACACCCCGTTCCACGTGGAGATCGGTAACCTGACCGGCGAGTTCAACATCTGCCTGCCGTTCAGCATGATCGAACCGCTGCGCGAGCTGCTGGTTAACCCGCCGCTGGAGAACTCCCGCAACGAGGACCAGAACTGGCGTGAGAACCTGGTCCGCCAGGTCCAGCATTCGCAGCTTGAGCTGGTGGCGAGCTTCGCCGATATCCCGCTGCGGTTATCTCAGATCCTGAAATTACAACCCGGTGATGTTTTGCCGATAGAAAAACCCGACCGCATTATTGCCCATGTGGATGGTGTCCCCGTGCTGACAAGCCAGTACGGCACGATTAACGGTCAGTATGCGTTACGCGTTGAGCACTTGATCAACCCGATTTTGAATTCGCTGAATGAGGAACAGCCCAAATGAGTGACATGAACAATCCGTCCGATGAAAACAGCGGAGCACTGGACGATCTGTGGGCTGACGCGTTAAACGAGCAAAAAGCGACCCCGGCCAAAAGCGCAGCGGATGCCGTATTCCAGCAGCTCGGCGGCGGTGATGTCAGCGGCACGCTGCAGGACATCGACCTGATTATGGATATCCCGGTTAAGCTGACCGTTGAACTGGGACGCACCCGTATGACCATTAAAGAGCTACTGCGCCTGACGCAGGGTTCCGTGGTGGCCCTTGACGGTCTGGCCGGTGAGCCGCTGGATATTCTGATCAACGGCTATCTGATTGCTCAGGGCGAAGTGGTGGTGGTGGCCGATAAATACGGCGTACGTATCACCGACATCATTACCCCGTCTGAACGTATGCGTCGTCTGAGCCGTTAAGCATGAAAACCCAGGCAACACTATCGCAACCTTCTGCCGTTCCCGGCTCGCCTCTGCTCCAGGTGAGCGGGGCGTTGTTCGGTATTATTGCCTTTATTCTTATCGCCGCCTGGCTGGCGAAGCGCTTTGGCCTGGCGGGTAAAACCGCCGGTGCCCGCGGCCTGAAGGTCAGCGCCAGCACCACGCTGGGGCCACGCGAACGCGTGGTCATCGTCGAGGTGGACGACGCGCGTCTGGTTCTGGGCGTAACGGCCTCAAACATCAGCGTATTGCATAAACTGCCGCCCGCCCCTGCTGTGGTGGACGAGCGTGCAGACGCCCCTGCGGATTTTCAGTCCGTCATGAAGAGTTTGCTTAAGCGTTCCGGGAGATCCTGATGCGACGTTTGTTATCCCTGACGCTTGCGGGCGTTGGCCTGTTTGCTCCCGCGGTTTATGCACAGCTGCCCGGTCTGGTCTCCACCCCTCTCGCGGGCGGCGGCCAAAGCTGGTCGCTTCCGGTTCAGACGCTGGTGTTCATCACCTCGCTGACGTTTATTCCGGCTATCCTGCTGATGATGACCAGCTTCACCCGCATCATCATCGTCTTTGGTCTGCTGCGAAACGCGCTGGGCACTCCTTCCGCACCGCCAAACCAGGTTCTGCTTGGGCTGGCACTGTTTTTGACCTTCTTCATAATGTCGCCGGTGATCGATAAGATTTATACCGACGCCTACCAGCCGTTCAGCGAAGATAAAATCTCCATGCAGGAGGCGCTGGATAAAGGAGCGCAGCCGCTGCGAGAATTTATGCTGCGCCAGACGCGCGAAGCCGACCTGGCCCTCTTTGCCCGCCTGTCCAACACCGGCGAGCTGCAGGGACCGGAATCTGTGCCAATGCGTATTCTTCTGCCTGCCTATGTCACCAGCGAGCTGAAAACCGCGTTCCAGATTGGCTTTACCATCTTTATTCCGTTCCTGATTATCGACCTGGTGATCGCCAGCGTCCTGATGGCGCTCGGGATGATGATGGTGCCACCCGCGACCATTGCCCTGCCCTTTAAGATCATGCTTTTTGTGCTGGTCGACGGCTGGCAGCTGCTGGTCAGCTCGCTGGCGCAGAGTTTCTACAGTTAAGGAACGGCAATGACACCCGAATCGGTCATGATGATGGGCACGGAGGCGATGAAAATCGCGATTGCCGTTGCCGCTCCGCTGCTGCTTGTCGCGCTGGTTACCGGTCTGATCATCAGTATTCTGCAGGCCGCCACGCAGATTAACGAAATGACGCTGTCATTCATCCCGAAAATCATCGCCGTGTTCGTGGCGATTATCGTGGCCGGACCGTGGATGCTGAACCTACTGCTGGACTATATGCGCAACCTGTTTACCAATCTGCCGTACATCATCGGCTGACCTGACGATGCTGCACTTCACCAGCGACCAGTGGGTTCAGTGGCTCGGCGTCTATTTCTGGCCGATGCTGCGCATCATGGCGCTGATCTCTACCGCCCCCATTCTTAGCGAGAAATCGATACCCAAGCGCGTCAAGGTGGGGCTGGGCATTATCATCTCCATTATCGTCGCGCCCTCTCTCCCCCCTGTGGATATTCCGATCTTCTCGGCGAACGCGGTGTGGGTCGCCCTGCAGCAGGTGATGATTGGCGTCGCCGTCGGCTTTACCATGCAGCTCGCCTTCGCCGCGGTGCGTACCGCAGGGGAACTGATCGGTCTGCAGATGGGGTTATCGTTCGCCACGTTTGTTGATCCCGGTAGTCATCTCAACATGCCCGTGCTGGCGCGCATTATCGATCTGCTCGCCATGCTGCTGTTCCTGTCGTTCAACGGCCATCTGTGGCTTATCTCCATGCTGGTGGATACGTTCCATACGCTGCCGATTGGCGAAAATCCGGTGAACAGCAACGCTTTCCTGGCGCTCACCCGCGCGGCGGGGCTGATCTTCCTGAACGGGCTGATGCTGGCGCTGCCGATCATCACCCTGCTGCTGACCGTCAACCTGGCATTAGGTTTACTGAACCGAATGGCGCCGCAGCTTTCGGTGTTTGTCATTGGTTTTCCGCTGACGCTGACGGTTGGAATTTTATTAATGTCATTACTGATGCCACTTATCGCTCCCTTCTGTGAACATTTATTCGGCGAGATATTCAACCTGTTAGCGGATATTGTCAGCGAACTGCCTCGTAAATAATAGCCCGCACTGTTGCTACTGTCTTTCTGAGGATATTCCTAAAATAAAACGCGAAAAACATCTTCCAGGATATATCTGACGCGGTTTAATTGTTTCTAACCATCTCACAATACTTAATATTTACTTTACTTTAAGAAGATTCCTGGCAAATTATACGTAACTTTACGGGATAGTGAGTCCGCCTGAAAGTCTTTGTCATGCTCACAGGTTTATTATTTTTTTTCCATCCCGTATGGCTGTTTTGAGCTCTCAGGCAGATGGTGAATTATCGTTACGCATTGAGTGAGGGTATGCCATGTCAACGATCATTATGGATTTATGCAGCTACACCCGGCTAGGGTTAACCGGGTACCTGGCAAGCAGAGGGGTAAGAAAGAGAGACATCAACGATGCACACACCGTTGACGAACTCGCAGCCGCTTGTGACGAACTAAAACCAGGCGTGGTGTTTATTAATGAGGACTGTTTCATTCACGATCCAGCCAACAGTCAGCACATTAAGCAAATCATTAATCAGCATCCTAAAACCCTGTTTATTGTTTTTATGGCGATCGCGAATATCCATTTCGATGAGTATTTGTTGGTCCGTAAAAATTTATTGATCAGTTCTAAATCGATTAAACCCGAGTCGCTGGATGACATTCTGGGTGATTATTTGAATAAAGAAGTTAAGAATGTAGGAGCGGTTAACTTACCCACCCTATCATTAAGCAGGACTGAATCAAGTATGCTGCGAATGTGGATGGCGGGACAAGGAACTATTCAGATCTCGGACCAGATGAATATTAAAGCGAAAACCGTTTCGTCACACAAAGGAAATATTAAACGGAAAATTAAAACGCATAATAAGCAAGTGATCTACCACGTGGTACGCCTGACCGATAATGTGACGAACGGGATTTTCGTCAACATGCGTTAGTCGCTTAAGACCCTGTGCACCCTACCTTTGATCTCTGGCCTGGCCAGAGATTTTTGCTTCTATGAGGTTGTCGGGCACGCGCTGTGCTACCCGACGCCGTGCTAGTCAGCTTTCTCAACAAAAATGCCGTCCGGATGCCCCAGTTCGTTAAAAAACCAAATGCCGAGCGGGTAGTCTTCCAGTGATACCAGGTACATTGTACCTTCGCTAAACTCTTCAATTGCCAGCACCACGCCCGGGCGGCGTGGCCCACCGTCCGTTTTAACCGTTACCCGATCGTTGACCTTCATACATTCCTCCTCTGGTTTTGAGCCAGTGTAGAACAAAACGCAAAAACGCACATCGCCGCCCGGCGTGAATGGCGTTTTTATCTACAGTCTATACTTAGCGATGGACCCGGCTGAATGAGGAACCCCGCAATGAAGACCGATAAAGAGTACAGCGACACCATCAAGCGCGAAGTCGAGGTGGATGTCGATGCCCTGCTGGCCGCCATCAATGAGATCAGTGAGTCAGAAGTCCGCAGGACGGACGACAATTCGGACCACGTCATTGTTAACGGAAGGGATTATCACACCTATCGTGAGCTGGCCGAGGCCTTCGAGCTTGATATTCACGACTTTAGCGTGTCTGAAGCCAATCGGTAAGGCGAAAAAAATCCCGGTCATGGGGATGACCGGGATCAAAACTTGCTTATGCAAGAAGCACTTGAAAATTCGTTACACCAGGAAATCTGATGTACACGCCACACTATCCCCAACGAATTTGTCTGACAAGCATATATTCTTATGATGAATATAATATTTTTAACATAATGCTTTTTGTTATGAGCAATAACATACGCCGAATGCGGGTTTGCCAGGGACTGTTCCCATTTCTCCTGTTAACACTTCGGTTATTTTTTAGGAATTTTCTTAGAGAGAAACGCAGCTATCACGGGAGTCACTATGCCTTCACTGCGGGATACCTTGCTGATTTTTTCTGACCTGGATGGCTCGTTGCTGGATATTCATACCTATGAGTGGCAGCCCGCAATGCCCTGGCTGGACAGGCTACTGGATAATCAGATACCGGTTATTCTCTGCAGCAGCAAGACCGCGGCAGAGATGCTGGATATCCAGCAGGATCTGGGCCTGGAAGGCTTGCCTTTTATTGCCGAGAACGGCGCGGTAATTCAGCCTGACGTGCGTTGGGAGAAGGTTCAGCGCCAGATCAGAGGGATGACGCACCGGGATATTCGCCCGCGGGTCGAACATATTCGCCTGCAGACGGGCTTTAAGTTCACCACCTTTGACGACGTGGACGATCGCGTTATTAGCGAGTGGACCGGACTGACGCGCTACCGTTCGGCGCTTGCCCGCAAGCATGAAGCATCCGTCACGCTCATCTGGCGCGATACCGACGAGAAACTGGTTCAGTTTGAAGAGCAGCTGGCGTACAGCGGTCTGAAATGCCTGCAGGGAGCGCGCTTCTGGCATATTCTGGACGCCCGCTGCGGTAAGGACGTGGCGGTTAACTGGCTGATTGCGCAGTACCGCGAGCAGGAAGAGATCGAACCCACCACGCTGGGGCTCGGTGACGGCCCTAATGATGCACCGTTGCTCGACAGCGTTGACTTCGCGGTGGTCATCAAGGGTATTAACCGCCAGGGCATCACGCTACGGGACGATAACCCCGGGCGGGTTTATCACACCCGGCAGCCCGGCCCCGCGGGCTGGCAGGAGGGACTGGATCACTTCCTGTCCTAATCCCGCCAGACGACCCGATTACGGCCGCACTGTTTGGCCTGGTACAGCCGGGCGTCCGCCACGGACTGCAGCTGTTCAAACTCGTAGTTACCCGCTTCATCCGCGCTGCTGACCCCCAGCGATGCGCTGATGCGCAGAGTCGTGCTCTTCTTCACCAGGATCTCCTTGCTGTCGATCCGGCAGCGAATGCGCTCGGCGACGCCTCTCGCCTCTTCCAGACCGATCCCCGGCAGGACAACGCAAAACTCTTCCCCGCCTACACGCCCTGCCACATCATTTTTGCGTAGCGCGCTGGCAATCAGTCCTGCTGTATGCGATAGCACCTTATCACCGGCCTGATGGCCGAAACGGTCGTTGATGTTCTTAAAATGGTCGAGATCGATCTGAATCACCGAGAACGGCAGCGACTGCTGGCGACAGGTTTCCGCCAGCAATTTTGCGCGATCGAACAGCGCGCCGCGGTTATTCAGCCGGGTAAGCGGATCATGCCAGGCCTGCCACTGGAGCGAGTGCTGAAGCGTGTACATGTTACTCACCATCCGACGGATCACCAGCCACGAGATCAACAGCATGGCGGTAAAGAGCGCCCACAGCAGCGCCAAAACGATGCTGATACTGCCGAAGTCGTCCTGCACTCCTTCGTGCAGGGTGTGGATCCGCAGGACAACGCCATCGAAGTGATCGAGCCGCTCCCAGCTAACGAAACGGCTTCCGAGGCGGATCCCGCCGCCGGTAGCGTGCTCAATAGCCTGCGCAATCTGCGCCGTTTCGCGTTCGTCAAAATGGTTAACCGCGTTTTCCGCGTGGGCTGAGGTGGCAATCATATTGAGCCGGGTATCGTACAGCTGATACTCCCCCTCCGTTCGATCTTCCGTCGCATCGGCCAGCAGACGCTGCATCGTGCTCAACGTAAAATCCATCGCCACGACGCCATACCAGTAATGATCGAAATAGATGGGAACGCTGGCGGTGATCGTACGTTCATCATTGGTCCAGGATGAAGGGGTAGAGATAAACCAGCGCACCGCGCGAGCGCGATTGTTCCGTTCCGACTGCTGGGTAAACCAGGACTGCGTGACCAGATGATAATAGCGGGAGGTGATATCACCCGCCTGGTCAGGTGTATCCGTGGAAACGAAAAATCCGGCGCGGGACACGTAGATCACGCGCGCTTCCGTTTGCGCTCTCGATGACGCCAGCCTGAGCAGATACCCCACTTCGAGCGCGGCAGAAATTTCGTGGCTGAGGCGCTCGGCGTCACGATTCAGAAGCGTGGTTTTTTCGACGAACGCGTCCGAAACGCCATTAATGGGAAGGGTGCGTTTTTTATCAACGGCAAGCTGCCAGGTGGGGAGCGTGCGGACGGTCTTAAAGCGTGACACCGCGTTCTGTAATGCATCAAATGCCAGCGGCGTCTGGATTGCATCACGCATGCCCTGACGAAACAACAGCATCCTGTCCACGCTGTTCTGTAACTGCCTGTCCAGCGAACTGGCCACCGTATCCAGATGGTTGCGCTGGCTGGAGATATACGCCTCTTCGAGGACCACCACCTCACGCCAGGTCAGAAGCGTGGAAAACACCAAAACGACCAGAAAACAGAGATTAACAATCAACCCCGGATTGCTACGCTTATGCAGCCATTGCAAAAATGATTGTCTTACAACAAAGGTATCGCGCTGCACACACACTCCATGATGACGGCCTTACACCCGGTACGTGAGATAAAAACGCCCGGCAAAGCCGGGCGTTATGTGATTAAGCCTTGTCCCGCTGGTGCTGCCCTTCCCCCGGCTGAAGCTCATCTTCACGAAATGCTTCCCGCTTGATGCTATAGCCATCGTGCCACCGACATTCCACCATTCCGCTGGAATACCCGGTGACAATCATACGTGGGCCGCCCTTCTTAGGCTTAACTTCATCACTGACCAAAAAGACCATACCTGCCTCCTGTATCAGGGTGAAACTGTTTCAATTTAGACGAGGAATGGTCTTTTTGCATCCCACAACGGGTAACAATTAGTGCGACGTGCCGCGTATTTTTTCAACCAGCTTCACCGCCGCGACCACGATAGCGCCAATGATAAAGCCCAGCACCAGATTCAGCAGCGTGGGCAGAATCGCCGCGACAACGGCCCCCTGCGTCGAGGAAAAATGTTCGATAGCATGGTGCAGCGGCGCAATGCCGTGAACCACGATCCCGCCGCCCACGAGGAACATCGCCAGCGTGCCCACTACCGACAAACTCTTCATCAGCCACGGAGCCAGCACCAGCAGGCTTTTGCCGATGCCTCTTGCTACCGCGCTCGACTTTTCTTCCAGCCAGTAGCCGATATCGTCCAGCTTCACGATCAGTCCCACCAGGCCGTACACGCCTACGGTGACCAGAATGGCGATGCCGGAGAGGATAAGAACCTGATTCAGGAGCGGAGCGTCGGACACGATGCCCAGCGTAATGGCGACAATCTCCGCGGACAGGATAAAGTCGGTCCGAATGGCGCCTTTGACCTTATCGCGCTCGAAGGTTTTCGGATCCTGCGCGGCCAGCGCTTCAAGACGCTGCTGGCGCATCTCCGGCGTATCGCTCTGCTTGCGCGCGCTAAAGGAGTGCAGAACCTTCTCAACGCCCTCGAAGCAGAGAAATGCCCCGCCAATCATCAGTAACGGCGTGATGGCCCAGGGAATAAACGCGCTGATCAGCAGCGCCAGCGGCACCAGAATCACCTTATTCAGGAAGGAGCCTTTTGCTACGCCCCACACCACCGGCAGTTCACGGTTTGCCCTTACCCCACTCACCTGCTGGGCGTTAAGCGATAAATCATCTCCCAGCACGCCTGCGGTTTTCTTCGCCGCCAGTTTACCCATCACTGAAATGTCGTCCAGTAAGGTGGCAATATCATCCAGCAATGTTAATAAGCTACTTCCTGCCAAAATCTTAATCCTTCATTTTTTGGTAATTAAGTGAATAGTATGGAGCAAAAGCGCCAACCCGGAAACAGGCACCTTACGTCAACAAAAAATTCACATCTGCCACACAATTAAAGGGCTCGCCAGCGAGATAGTTTTCGCGTTTACTATCAGCGAACTTTTTATTTCGTCGTGAGGGATTATGCGTTTCCGGCAATTGCTACCGCTTATCGGGGCACTCTTTTCGCTGTACATCATCTGGGGGTCAACCTACTTTGTCATTCGCATCGGCGTGGAGAGCTGGCCGCCGCTGATGATGGCGGGCATTCGCTTCCTCTCGGCGGGCATCCTGCTGCTGGCCTTCCTGCTCCTGCGCGGGCATAAGCTTCCCCCGCTGCGCCCGATGCTGAACGCCGCCCTGATCGGCCTGCTGCTGCTGGCGGTGGGTAACGGGTTTGTGACGATTGCCGAGCACCAGAAGGTCCCGTCCGGGATCGCCGCCGTGGTCGTTGCCACCGTACCGCTGTTTACCCTCTGCTTTAGCCGCCTTTTCGGCATCCGCACCCGCAAGCTGGAATGGCTGGGGATTGGGATTGGCCTGGCCGGCATTGTTCTGCTCAATAGCGGCGGCAACCTGAGCGGGAATCCGTGGGGCGCGGTGATTATCCTGATTGGCTCGATGAGCTGGGCGTTGGGTTCCGTCTACGGGTCGCGTATCGAACTGCCGACCGGCATGATGGCCGGTGCGATTGAGATGCTCGCCGCGGGAATTGTCCTGCTGCTGGCCTCGGCGTTGACGGGAGAAAAGCTGACCACGCTGCCGGACCTGTCGGGCTTTCTCGCGGTAGGGTATCTGGCGCTGTTTGGCTCCATCATCGCCATTAACGCCTATATGTTCCTGATCCGCAATGTCTCTCCGGCTGTCGCCACCAGCTACGCCTACGTCAACCCGGTCGTGGCCGTACTGCTCGGGACAGGACTGGGGGGAGAAACGCTCTCACCTGTGGAATGGATTGCTCTTGGGATCATTGTGTTTGCCGTCGTGCTGGTCACGCTGGGCAAATACTTGCTGCCGGCAAAACCGGTGGTCACCCCTTGCGAGGTGGAGAAACCGTAAGCAGGTGAATGCCCTGCGTGTCGATCTGCGCGGTCTGGCCGCCGCCGCAGATCCACTCTTCCAGCCGTTCGCTCAAATCGGCATCGTTCAGCTTTAATCTGCCTCTCAGCGCACACTCCCAGACGATCAGCACCCGCCAGCCCTGCGCCAGCAGCGTGGTCAGATCCCGCTTGTCGCGCTCGACGTTCTTGCCAATCTTATCCAGCCAGAAATCGGTGCGCGTCGCCGGGACTTTAAACAGATAGCAGTCATGATGGTGCCAGAAACAGCCGTGGGTAAAGATGATGCACTGCCAGGCGTCGATGACGAAATCCGGCCGGCCCGCAAGCGCGGGATCCTGCACGCGGAAGTCAAAGCCCGCCTGCGTCAGCAGCCCGGCCAGTCGCTTTTCGATGGCGGTGTCACGCGTGCCGATGGCACGCATGTTTTTGCTGCGCGTCGCCTTATCGTGAACATCCGTCATTGACGGCCTCACCCTGACGGAGCGCCACCGCCTGTCTGATGCGCGAGGCCAGCAGTTTGGCCACAGCGGCGAACGCGGGAACCACCACCGAATTACCAAACTGGCGGTACGCCTGGGTATCCGAGACCGGAATGCGGAAGCGATAACCCTGCGGCGTTTCAAAGCCCATCAGCCGGGCGCATTCGCGGGGCGTTAAGCGTCGCGGACGGTGACGCTGATTATGCGGATCGTCAAAATCTTTTTCACCCAGCGCCTTGTCCCACCCTCTGTCGATCAGGATTTCCGCGCCGTCTTTGTAGTAGCGAGCAGACAGCGTGCGGGTCACGCTGTGCGGATCGTTCGGGTTTACCATCCCAAAACCGAAGCCGTTACCCTTTGCCTGATGTTTCTTGGCATAGCGGTAGAGGTATTTCCACAGCACCGGGGTGAGGATAAATTTCGCGTCAACGGCGGGTTCCAGCAGGTCGGCCACGGTAGGACGCCGCTCGGGATACAAAGACGGGATATCCCGCAGGGTGAAATCCCCCTTGAGATTGAGATCGCGGCGGAAACCCACCAGCACGATACGTTCGCGGTGCTGGGGCAGGAAATGTTTCCCATCAATGATTTTGGGATCGTCCGCGCCCATGTCCTGTGAATCGGCCACGTCATAACCCAGCTCATCCAGCGTTTGCATGATAATGCGGAAGGTTTTCCCGCCGTCGTGGCTTTTTAAGTTTTTGACGTTTTCCAGTACAAAAATGGCCGGACGACGGGCGTCAATAATGCGCGCCACGTCAAAAAACAGCGTTCCCTGGGTATCACAGGCGAAACCGTGGGCGCGTCCAAGAGCATTTTTTTTAGAGACACCGGCCAGCGAGAAAGGCTGACACGGGAAGCCGGCCAGCAACACATCATGCGCCGGGATCGTCTGACGAATGTGTTCGGCGGCCTGTTCATCGCTCACGCCGCTTTTATGGCTCAGGGTGACATCGCGGATATCCGCGTTGAAATGATGCTCGTGCGGATCGCAGTACCAGTTGGCCTTGTAGGTCCGCACGGCGTGCTTGTTCCACTCGCTGGTAAACACGCACTGGCCGCCGATGGCTTCAAAACCGTGCCGAATGCCGCCGATACCGGCAAACAGATCGATAAACCGGAAGGCATAGTTCGGGTGCGCGGCCGAAGGACGCGGAAGCAGGTTTTGCAGATAACGAAATTCGCCTTCACTCAGGCGACGCCCTGCGCGGTCGCTGGTCAGCAGACGTTTAAGGATCGCCGGGCTCCAGTGGCTCTCGCCGTGCGCCACCAGCAGACTGGCCAGCGTTTTAGCATCATAGATATCCAACAGCTGGCGCAGTAAGGCCTGCACCGTTGCCGTTGATTTCTCAGCCTGCGCGGGCGCGGGCTCTGTCACTGATCGATTTTCCTGCATTCTTTTAACCGGAGAATAAAGACTGGGAACAGATTACCACAGTTCAGTTGCGCAAACTGCGACGGAAGCGGTTCAACACCTGGCTATCCAGCCCGATGCAGTCGCCGTGTAATTCGGCGCTGAGTTTCGCCATAAACTGGATCAGGAAATCGGCATTGTGACGTGCCAGTTCGCGGCCCATTTCCGTTTGCATTGTATCAGGCAATCTCAGCAGCTTGGTCTGAAAATGGTCGAGGGCAAACGCACGGTCGTCGAGGGGACGCGCATCGGCAAAGGGATCGTCGGCGTCAAAAAGCGGCACGCCCAGCGCGCCCGAGATGGCAAAGACGCGCGCCAGGCCGATAGCGCCTAACGCTTCCAGCCGGTCAGCATCCTGCACAATTTTGGCTTCCATACTCTGCGGCGCAATCCCGGCGCTGAAGCTGTGTGCCTCAATCGCGTGCGCAACGGCGGCAGCGTGCTCTGGCGGAAAGTCCGGGAAGTCGCGGCGCAGAATGTCACCCGTCTTGCGTGCTGCCAGCTCTGATGACCGGCTGCGTTCGGGATGGTTTTTCGGCAGGCTGACAATATCGTGAAAATAGCATGCGGTCAGGATCACCAGCGGCTCCACCGTGTGGTGAACCATGATTTTTTGCGCCGTCATCCAGACCCGTCGAAAATGCGAAATATCATGTGCGGTATCGTCGGTGCTGTGGTTTTCCTCGAGCCAGCGCTCAAATCTGTGCTGCCACCGGGCAAGTTCCATCGTCATGTCCTGTTGTTTCAATGAGAGTGAAATATAAAATAGCTGAATTAAAACAATTTAAAAATAGAATTCCGAAATACTTAATAATAATTACATCATATAAATTCAATAAATTAATTCACTGGAAAAATAAAGAGATTAATGGAAATATTTAGCAATATTTCATCGAATTTAATTACATTTATTTTTGAAACTAAATGACATCTTCTGGAATAGTATCGACCCTGTAATTACGGAGAGTGATTACATATATTCATATAAATTATCTTTTAAAGGAATATATAATGAAAAGAAAAGTTCTGGCAATTCTGGTACCCGCGTTATTAATGGCAGGCGCAGCAAATGCGGCTGAGATGTACAACAAAAACGGCAACAAAGTTGACCTGTACGGCAAAGTCGATGCGCGTCACACCTTCTCTGACAACCCTGGCGACGACGGTGACGAAACCTATGTGCAGATTGGTTTCAAAGGCGAAACCCAGATCGCTAACGACCTGATCGGTTACGGTCAGTGGGAATACAAAACCTACGCTAACGATACCGAAGGCGCGGGTGACAAATCCTTTAACCGTCTGGCATACGCTGGCCTGAAATATGGCGAATACGGTTCATTTGATTATGGCCGTAATTACGGTGTCGTGTATGACGTAGAAGCCTGGACCGATATGCTGCCTGTATTTGGCGGTGACTCTTACACCTGGACCGATAACTTTATGAACGGTCGTGCGAACAATCTGGCAACCTACCGTAACCAGGATTTCTTCGGCCTGGTTGAGGGGCTGAATTTCGCGCTGCAGTATCAGGGCGCGAATGAAGGTCAGGATCCTTCAGAAGATCAGGAAGGTACTAAAAACGGTCATGATAATGTTCGTTTCCAGAATGGCGACGGCTTCGGTATCTCTACCACCTATGACTTCTCTGGCGATCTCACCGGTCTGAGCCTGGGTGCGGCGTACTCTTCTTCTGATCGTACCAACAAGCAGGTTGGATACGGTAAAAGCTATGAAAGCATCGGTTATGCGGGTGGCGAAAAAGCTGAAGCCTGGACCGTTGGCGCAAAATACGATGCTAACAGCGTCTACCTGGCAATGATGTATGCTGAAACCAGCAACATGACGCCAATCGGTAACTTTGGTATCGCCAACCAGACTCAGAACTTTGAAGCGGTTGCTCAGTACCAGTTCGACTTCGGTCTGCGCCCTTCCCTGGCGTGGGTCTACTCAAAAGGTAAGGACCTGGACGGTAAAGGATTCAATCAGGATCTGGTTAACTACATCGACCTGGGCATGACCTACAGCTTCAACAAAAACTTCTCCACCTATGTTGATTACAAAATCAACCTGCTGGATAACGACGAAGCGCTGTATGACGCATACGGTATTTCCACCGACGACATCGTTGGCGTAGGCATGACCTACCAGTTCTAATCTCCAAAAATACCAAAGGCCGCAATTGCGGCCTTTTTTATATCTTCACTTTATATTACGGCGCTTCCTGCAGCGCCACGCGGATAAACCCGTTATTCTGCGCCAGCAGTTCATGGGCTTTCCACGCATCCAGCCCTGTCAGCACCATTAATACCGCCGTCTTACAGTGATGGTTACAGCTCTCCAGCGCGGCTTTTGCCTCCGTCCTGCTGCATCCCCCCGCTTCCATCACAATCGCGATTTGTCGTTCAGCCCATTTGGTTGTGCCTGCCTCAAGATCCACCCGCAAGTTGCTGTAAACCCGCCCGGTTCGGACGGCCAGCCCAGTGGCGATCATCGAGAGGATCATTTTCTGCGCAATCCCCGCTTTGGTGTTGAGATAGCCTGCGACGACGTCGGCCCCCAGCTCCGGAGCGATAACCATGCTCGCCAGCTGTGCAGCTTCACTTTGCGCATCACCGGTGATAATGGCGACCGGTGAACCCAGCGACCACGCATGGCGCATTGCCCCCCAGACCCACGGCGTTTTTCCGCTGACGGTCACGACCAGCATCATATCGTGTTCACCAAACTTGATGGCCTGCAAATCGGCAACGCCATTCTCGTAGCTCCCTTCACCTTCTTGTGCCGTAACGGCCACCACCGGGGTTTTGCCCGGCGCATAATCATCGGCAACCTGTTGCGCAATGCGCCCTGACGGCCCAGCGCCAACGATGACCAGTCGACCGCCGTGGCTGAGCGTCGCAGCGGCGTTGTCCACCACGCGGGCGAGAGTAGGTAAACAGGGGGTAATCGCAGCAGAAATGAGTGCATCATCCTGGTGAATGACTTTCAGCATGTCCAGCGTGGACAATCTATCAATATTCATCGTGCTGGCGTGCCGTCTTTCCTTGACCGAACCGGTAAGCATAATGCTCATAAACAGCCTCCTTATTATGAGTACCCACACACTATAAAGTGTTTTATATAGATGACCTGCGAGGAGGGTCACGAAAAGAGGACCAAATCCACGCCTTTACATGGCTTTAAGAAAAGCGCGTCATCGGCGATAATTACCCCTTTCTTAATCATCGCGGAGTGTTGATGAGCGATTTGCAGCCTTTCCTTTCGACGCGCAAGCGCCCCATGAAACTGAACACGCTGGTCACGTTGATGGTGTGCGCGATTATTGCCTCTGTGCTGCTGGTGGTCTTTGCGCTTTACTCCGTACAAATCACCCGGGCGACCCGCGATGATGTTAAAGACACTGCGCTCGGCATTGCCCGCACCCTCGCCGACAGCCCCGAGATACAGCGCGGCCTGATGCAGGCACCGCAGGAGAATATTATTCAGCCCATCGCCCAGGCGGTGACAAAACGAAACGATCTGCTGTTCACCGTGGTCACCGATATGCGCGGGATCCGCTATTCACACCCGAACGAGGCGCTGCTGGGGCTGCATTTTATCGGCGATGATTTAACCCCCGCGCTGGAAGGCAAAGAGAACGTATCGGTTAACCGGGGCGCGCTCGCCGAAGCGCTGCGCGTTTTTACGCCCGTCTACGACGGCCAGCACGAGCAGATCGGCGTGGTGGTGGTCGGTATCTCCCTGAATAAGGTTGAAGAGCAGATTGCCCGCGGGCGGCTAAACGCCGTCTGGACCATTTTATTCAGTATTTTTATGAGCTCCATGGCAATTTGGGGCCTGGTGCGGGTACTGAAACGCATCCTGTTCGGACTCGAACCTTACGAAATTTCCGCCCTGTTCGAACAACGTCAGGCGATGCTACAGTCGCTTCGGGAGGGGGTGCTGGCCGTCGATATTCACGGACGGGTGACGATGATCAACCAGACCGCCAGAGAAATATTGCTTCTCCCCTCCGGCAAGCAGACCGAAAACGCCAGCGCGCCCCTGCTGGCCAGCCTGCGTGAAGTCTCAAAGACGGGCGTCGCGCGCCAGGATCAGGAGATCAGCTGTAACGGGCGTCTGTTGCTGTGCAATATGGTGCCCGTTAAAAGTCAGGATCGGGTGATCGGCGCCATCACCACCTTCCGTGATAAAACGGAAATCAGCCAGCTGATGCAGCGTATTGATGGCATGGTCAACTACGTCGACGCCCTGCGCAGCCATACGCACGAGTTTATGAATAAACTGCATGTGATCCTGGGCCTGCTGCACATGAAGCGCTACGACAAGCTGGAAGAGTACATCCTGCAGACGGCACAAAATTACCAGACGGATATCGGTACGATACAGAGCAAGGTAAAATCCCCGGTTATCGCCGGGTTCCTGCTGGGTAAAATCAACCGGGCGAAAGAAGCGGGCGTCACCCTGACGCTGGCAGATGAATGCCAGATACCGGATACAGCGAGTGAAGAGCAGGTCGCGGTGCTGATCACCGCGCTGGGTAACCTCATTGAAAACGCGCTTGACGCGATGGAAGGACAGCAGGAAGGTGAGATCGGCCTGCTGCTGCATTATCAGAATGGCTGGCTAAGCTGTGAAGTCAGCGACGATGGCCCCGGCATTGATCCCGCTCAGCTGGAGTCTATTTTTACCAAGGGCTTCTCAACAAAAGGTGAAAACCGCGGCGTTGGGCTGTTCCTTGCTCGCCAGCAAATCCAGAACCTCGGCGGCGATATCACCGTCGAGTCTGAGCCAGGCGTATTTACCCAATTTTTTGTTCACATCCCCTGGGATAGCGAGAGGAATATCGCGTGATAAATGTATTAATTGTCGATGATGACGCCATGGTAGCCGACCTCAACCGTCTGTATGTCAACCGTGTTGAAGGTTTTAGCTGCTGCGGCGTCGCCTCCACGCTAAACCAGGCCGAGGCCATCATTAATAACCCCGGGCAGCCTGTCGATCTGGTGCTGCTGGATGTCTATATGCAGCAGGATAACGGTCTGGATCTGCTGCCCGTTATTCGCGCATCCGGTCGCCCAATCGATGTGATTATGATCTCGTCCGCTGCCGACGCCGCCACGATCCAGACCTCCATTCATTACGGCGTGGTGGATTATCTGATCAAGCCGTTCCAGTTCCCCCGCTTTGAAGAGGCGCTGAACGGCTGGAAGGCAAAGCACAATCTGATGGGTTCGCACCAGTATTATGAGCAGGCCGACGTCGACCGGCTGATCCACGGCGGGGCGCCGGAACTGGCCGACAGTAAAAAGCTGCCGAAGGGGTTAACGCCGCAAACGCTGCGCACGATTTGCCAGTGGATTGACGCTCACCCGGAGACGGAGTTTTCTACCGATGACCTGGCAAACGCCGTCAATATTTCCCGCGTGTCCTGCCGTAAGTACCTGATTTGGCTCGCGCAAATCAATATTCTGTTCACCAGCATTCATTACGGCGCCACCGGCCGGCCGGTGTATCGCTACCGTCTCCAGCCGGAGCAAACCGGCCTGCTCAAGCAATACTGTCAGTAACGCGGTAGTCGTTATCCAGCAGAGTAAAGCGGAAGTGGTGCATCGAGGAGATCACCACTTCTTTTGTTTTGGTCACAAAGATGGCTTCAATATCGGGGCGCGCGCGCAGGGCGGCACAGCCCTTCTCCACGCCCATGCCGTACATCAACGTGGTCCAGATATCGCCGTCGATGGAGTCTTTCGAAATAATCGTCACGCTGTCCAGTTCGTTGTCCAGCGGATACCCGGTGCGCGGATCGAGAATGTGGTGATAGCGCCTGCCGTTTTGTTCGAAGTAGCGCTCGTACGTTCCCGACGTCACGACGGACAGGTTCTCTACGGTCATCGTGCCGATCAGCGCGTCACCGGCGAACGGTTTTTTCAGCCCCACGCCCCAGCCGCCTTCCGGCGAGCCTAACGTCTGGATGTTTCCGCCAAGGTTGATCAGCCCCAGCTCAGCCCCCTCTTTACGAAGGTAATCACGCACCCTGTCGGCGATATAGCCTTTGGCGATGGCCCCCAGATCGATCTCCATCCCCGCCCGGGTCAGAAACACGCTGCTGCTGGCCTCATCAAGGAGAACATCCTCTGGGCGGGTCATCGCCAGCAGCGACGCGATTTCATCGGCAGGCGGAACGCTGTCCCCCTGAAAACCAATCTTCCAGCGCTTCACCAGCGGACCGATCGCCAGATTAAAGGCGCTGTCCTTGAGCAGGCTTGCCGCTTTTGCACAGCGGATCAGCTCAAACACCGGTCGGCTGACGGTAACCGGATGCTGACCGGCCGCGTGATTGATGTCCATCACCTGCGAGTGCGCTCGGTTGACGGTGAGCAGGTCTTCATACTGTTTGATCAGGCGAAACACGCGGGACGCGAGGGCTTCGTCATGGGAGAAGAGCTTCAGGAGGATGGGTGAGCCCATCAGGACGGCGGAGTAGCTGTAAACGCGATGGCTATCAGGCATGGTATGAGTCCTCAGATGTAGCCCCGGCAAGCACCGCGCCGCCGGGGAAAATGCCGGATAGCGCTGCGCGCATCCGGCCTACATAGCAGGTGCCTTACCTCTTTTTCGAACGCAGAGCCGCCTGATGTCCTGCAAGGGTACCAAAAATAATGATATCTGCCACCGCGTTACCGCCGATACGGTTGCCGCCGTGGATCCCGCCGACCACTTCACCGGCCGCAAACGCCCCTGGCAGCACGTTGTGGTTGCTGTCCAGCACGCAGGTTTCGGTGTTGATGGTCACGCCGCCCATGGTGTGGTGCACGCCCGGCGCAATCTGAATGGCGTAGAACGGCCCTTCGTTGATCGGTGCACGCAGCGCGGTGGTACGACCAAAATCGTCATCGTGCTGTTTCTCAACGAAACCGTTGTAACGTTCCAGGGTCGCGAGGAAAGCGTGGTAATCCATGCCGAGCGCTTCTGCCAGGGCTTTAGGCGAGCTGGCGCTGGTCACGAAGCCTTTGGCAATGTACTCATCCGCGGCTTTGTTTTTGGCGCGTACGTGCTCGTCAAAGACGATGTAAGCGTATTTATCCGGCAGCGCGATGATTGACGCCGAGACTTTATCGCGGGTCGACATTTCGTTGTAGAAGCGCTCCCCTTTCTGATTGACCAGAATCGCCCCGCCGCCGCGGATGGATTCGGAAATCAGGTACGAGGTTTTCTGCTCGACGGTTGGGTGAATTTGGATTTCGCCCATATCCACAGTGCCCGCCCCGATGCGTTCCAGCAGCG
>NZ_QPFW01000178.1:0-22074 GCF_008122455.1 Enterobacter sp. C6 | reverse complement strand
CGCTGGTGAGCCTGATGCAGATTGGCCTGTCACCGCATCTTAGCCCGTTGCTGGACGGTAACGCCCGGGAGATCAGCCATCATGTCGCGCTCCTGCTGAGCCTGGCCGCGCTGGCCACGCTCGCGGCACAGTTTCTGGTGGTCCGCCCGCAGCATTTCAGCCCGGTGACGTTGCTCTGTATCGCGGCGGTGCTGATGGTGGCCGGGCTTGGGCTGATGTCTGTCTCCGGTTTAGCGTTGTTCTACGTAGGGATTGTTATCACGTCACTCGGGGCGGCGATGGCCACGCCGGGCTACCAGCTTCTGCTGAACGATCGGCTGACGACGGGGAAAGGCGCGGGCGTCATCGCCACCAGCCACACGTTAGGCTACGGCGTCAGCGCGCTGCTGGTGCCTGTGGTGACGCGTTTTTACGGGGAGCAGTCTTTAACGGTGGCCGCATGGGGAATGGCGGTGCTGTTTTTAGCCCTGAGCATAGGGGTACGGTCAACCGAGCGGACCCCTGTTGAAAAAGCTTAATGAACCTGGCGGGAGGAATGCCCGCCAGACGCCTCATTCTGCCGCAGGCGCTGGAGCGGATCCTGCTGATAAAACTGGCAGAAACGTTGCCACAGGGCCGGGAAACGGGGTGCGAAAAGCTCTGGTGCGCTGAAGAAATACTCGGAGAGCACCGCAAAGCACTCAGCGGGGTCGGTTGCCGCATAGGCGTCAATGCTGGCCGCGCTCTCGCCCACAAGGTCTATTTCATCCTGAATGTTATCCATCGCCGCGTGGAGGTCGTGCTCCCATCCCGCGACCTCGCGAAGCGGGATCAGCGGAACGCCGCTGGCGCGATCGCCGTTGCGGGTATCCAGCTTGTGCGCCACCTCATGGATAATCAGATTAAAACCGGAGGCGTCGAACGAGTCCTGAATATCGAGCCAGTTGAGGATTATCGGCCCTTGCTGCCAGCTTTGTCCGGACTGCACCACGCGCTGGTTATGCACCAGCCCGATGTCGTCCTGCCATTCGTCATCCACCACGAACGGCGCGGGATAGATAAGCACTTCGTGGAAACCGTCCAGCCACTCAATGCCGAGTGCAAGCACCGGCAGACAGAACAGCAGGGCGATGCGGGCGTTTTTCAGAGGATCGAGTTCAAACCCCTGCAGTGGCACCAGGCGTTTTTGCTGCAAAAAACGATCCGCCAGTTGAACCAGTTTCGATTGTTCATCCGGGTTTAGATTAGCCAGAACAGGGATCGTCAGCGCGTCATCCCATGGCAGCGCCACATCCCGGCCAGCCTCATTCGTTTTCCAGGGCCACTTTATCATCGCTTTGCTCGCAAACTCGTCACTTGAACAAAAATGGGAAAGTCAGGTTCGGTTAAGATGCCAGAAAATCGCTCACTGCGACAAATCCAGCCTGAATAAACTATCATTTCGTACGTAGCGGTGGGTAGCGGTTTGCGGGCATCACCTTCATTTTGTGAAGTCTGTCGTGGCCTTTATCCGCAGGTGGGGTGAATTAATCAGTGCGGTATTGAAAAGATGAGCGATTTCAAAGGTAACAAGCAGGACCTGCCCAGTCGACTGTGTGTGCACTGCCAGCGGCCCATGACGTGGCGCAAGAAATGGGCGAAATGCTGGAATGAGGTTAAATACTGTTCTGAGCGTTGCCGCAGGAGCCACCGTTGACCGAGCTGCGTCTGATCCTGGGCGATCAGCTTAATCCGCATCACAGCTGGTTTGATACCTCCAGTCCGAACATCATTTACGTGATGCTGGAACTCCGGGCCGAAACCGCCTATGTGCTTCATCACGCCCAGAAAGTTATCGCTATCTTCGCCGCCATGCGCGCGTTTGCCTCTGCATTAAAGGAGAAGGGGCATCGGGTGAGGTATGTCCGACTTTCTGACAGCTCAAACCGCGGCGCGCTGGAAGACAATCTCAACGCGCTTGTCGCGCATTACGGCGCTGGCAGAGTGACATGGCAGGAGCCCGACGAATGGCGTCTTGATACGCAGCTGCAGGCGTGGGCGAAAACGGTCTCCGTTGAAACGGCCTGCGTCAGCAGCGAGCATTTTTTCACCACTCGGGAACAGGTTAGCGCGTTCTTTGCGTCACGCAAAAGCTGGCGAATGGAGTACTTTTACCGGGAAATGCGTCGTCAGCACGGCGTACTGCTGACCTCAGCAGGCGAGCCGGAAGGGGGGAAATGGAATTTCGATGCTGAAAACCGCAAGCGCTGGTCCGGCGAGCCTCCCGCGCCGGTGGACGCGCGTCCCTGCCACGATCGTTCCGCCTTATGGGCTGAGATCCAACGCTGCGGCGTAAAGACCTTCGGCGAACCGCAGGCCGACAATTTTCGCTGGCCGCTCAACCGTGCGGAAGCCAAAGCCAGGCTGGATGATTTTATCACGCACGTGCTCCCGCAGTTTGGAAACTGGCAGGACGCGATGCACGCGGAGAAACCTTTTCTTTTCCACTCGTTAATTTCATTTGCGCTGAACGCTAAAATGCTGAATCCGCGGGAAGTGGTCGCGGCCGCCCAGCAGGCGTGGCGTTCGGGCCACGCGCCGCTGCCTGCCGTAGAAGGGTTTATCCGACAAATTCTCGGCTGGCGGGAGTATGTGCGCGGGATCTACTGGTCGCAGATGCCGGGCTATCGGGAGCTTAATGCCTTAGATCAGCATGCCCCGCTGCCGGACTGGTTCTGGACGGGCAAGACGCAGATGCGCTGCCTGGCGCATGCCGTTGGGCAGTCGCTCACCGAGGCTTACGCCCACCATATCCAGCGCCTGATGGTCATTGGCAACTTTAGCCTGCTCAGCGGCCTGTCGCCGCAGGCGGTCCATGAATGGTATCTGGGAGTCTATATTGATGCCTTTGAATGGGTGGAGCTGCCCAACACCCTCGGCATGAGCCAGTTTGGCGATGGCGGGTTACTCGCGAGTAAACCCTACGTCTCGAGCGCGTCATATATTCATAAGATGAGTAATTACTGTCAGGGGTGCCGGTATCAACACAACCAGCGTACCGGAGAGCAGGCCTGCCCCTTCAATGCCCTTTACTGGGACTTCTTTGCGCGCAATAAGGCGCGTCTCGGTAACAATCCCCGCCTGGGCATTGTCTTTAAACAGCTAGCGGACATGACGGAAGAGGATCGGCAGTCCATTGCAGACCGCGCCGGGTACGTCCGCCTGCATCTCAACGACCTCTGAGCGGTATTTCAACGCCTGGGCGGTTGCGGCAGGTCAATAAGACGCTATTATTTTTGACTTTGTTGCGTATTCCCTGACAGGACATCCAGACGCTATGCCCGTGAATTTTGACCTTAACGATCTTTATGCTTTCAGAGCGTTAGTGGAATACGGTAACTTCCGTGTCGCCGCTGAATCTATCTGTTTATCCCAGTCGGCGCTGAGCCGCAGGATTGAAAAGCTGGAAGCCGCGCTGGGAAACAGGCTGTTCGATCGCACCACCCGCCGCGTGGCGCTGACGCTCTACGGACAAAACTTTGCCGAGCGCTCCGCGCAGCTGCTCGACAGCGTTGAGTCAATGCTCGCGGATGTCGATAAGGCCAGCGAAGAGCGGACGGGGCTGATCTCGGTTGCCACGGTCCCTTCCGCGGCCTGTTACTTTATGCCTGACGTGATCCGGCGTTTTCAGTCTCGCTATCCGCGTGTTCGCATTAAGCTCATCGACAGCAGCGCGGGCAATGTGATTGACGCCGTGGCCCGCAGCCAGGCGGATTTTGGTATCTGCTTTGCAGGAAACCTGCCGTCTGAAATCGAATTTTTCCCGCTGGTGGAGGATGTCTACGTCGCGGCGTGCAGAAAGGATCATCCTCTGGCGCAGAAGAGTCACCTGACGTGGAAGACGTTTTACCAGCAGGATTATATCTCCCTCGATAAAACGTCAGGCAACCGCAATCTGCTCGATCGGATGCTGGGGGATATAGTTCCCGAGCGGCCCAGCGTCTGCGAAACACGTCACGTTACCACGATGCTCGGTATGGTTGAGGCGGGGATCGGCATCGCTGCCGTTCCCGCCATGTCAATGCCGACCTCAGAGCACACGCTGTTGACGCATCTGCCGCTGATGGCGCCGGAAGTGAAACGCACCGTGGGGCTTATCCGGCGCCGGGGGCGCATCCAGTCTTACATTGCGGCTGAACTGGAAAAGCAGATCACCGAGCAGTATCGCCGGACGTAACGGGGATCATCCCCGTCTCCGTGATGACGGCCCTTGAGGGCGGTGAGGCAAGATAGGTCAACAGCGCTTTCCCCTCCTCGGGATGTTCTGCATGGCGGGTAACCGCGCCCGCGAAGCGCGTGATGTATTGCAGACTATCAGGGATTTTGCCGACAAAGGTGACGCCCTGAACCGGCAGCAGTTCGCTGACCTGCTGGAAGCCCACGGCGTATTTTCCTTTCGCCACTTCTGAGGCGACCGGAATACGCTCGACCTTTGTCGCTTTACCCGCCACCTCTTTTTCTATTCCCAACTTTTTGAATAATGCCTGGCTGACGTACCTGCCGCTGGCGCTGTCAGAGTAGGCGATGGAGCTGGCCTGCAGCAGCGTTTCACGCAGTTTCGCGTCGCTGCTGATATCCGGTACTTTCGCTCCTTTTTTTACCACCATGCCAACGGGAGAATCCGCGAGTTCCGTTCGCGAACCCGGCTGGGTCTGGCCGGCTTTTTCGAGCTTCTCCAGCGCATCGCCCACCATAATCACCACGTCGGCCTTCTCGCCGCGCGCCAGTCGGTTTGGGATCGCCTGCGGCGTATTGCCCATTGAGGGGCCGGGGATGATCACAATTTTATCCCCGGTCCGGTGTTCATATTCCGGGGCCAGCTTTTCAAGGGCGGCTTTAAAACCGCCTGAGATCATCACCTTCACGTCCTGGGCAAAGGCATTGACGCTCAGGAACGTCAGCGCCAGCGCGCTGGCGGTATAGCGATAAGTGCGTTTCATACTGCCCCCTCTGACTTGACGGTGTTTTGCAGCGATACCGCGCGGCGGCGGTAGAGGTAGAGCGTTGCCAGCAGGGCACATACCGCAGCGAAGCTCATCCAGTAGCCCGGCGAGGCTTTGTCACCGGTGTATTCAATCAGCGCGGTGGACATGACCGGGGTAAAGCCGCCAAAGACCGCCGTTGCCAGGCTGTAAGCCAGCGAGAAGCCCGCCACGCGCACTTCAGCCGGCATAATTTCCGTCAGAGCCGGGATCATTGCGCCGTTATAGAGGCCGTAGAGGAAGGAGAGCCACAGCAGCACGCTCAGCATCATCGAGAAGCTGGGCGCGCTCGCCAGCAGCGTCAGGGCCGGGTAGCTGGTCGCCAGCGCCAGCAGGGTCATGGCAATCAGCACCGGCTTGCGCCCGAAACGGTCCGACAGGGCACCGCCCACCGGCAGCCAGATGAAGTTAGAGATCGCCACCAGCAGCGTGACCAGCAGGCTGTCCGAGGCGCTCAGCATCAGCACCTTTTTGCCAAAGGTGGGTGCGTAGACGGTGATCAGATAGAACGCGGTGGTGGTCATCGCCACCATCAGCATGCCCGCGACCACCACCTGCCAGTTGCCAAGCAGCGTTTTAAAGACCTGACGCATCTCCAGATGATGGCGGCGCGCGCTGAACTCTTCCGTTTCCTCCAGCTTGCGGCGCAGGAAAAAGATAAACGGCACGATTAAACAGCCGAACAGGAACGGGATGCGCCAGCCCCATTCGCGAATAGCGCTCTCCTCCATCAGGGCATTCAGGGCAAAGCCCATCGCCGCGGCGACCATAATGGCGACCTGCTGGCTACCGGACTGCCAACTGGTGTAAAACCCTTTGCGGCCCGGCGTGGCGATTTCGGCCAGATAGACTGAGACGCCTCCAAGCTCGGCACCGGCGGAAAAGCCCTGCAGCAGACGCCCCGTCAGCACCAGCAGCGGCGCCCACAGGCCGATGCTTTGATAAGACGGAATAAGCACAATCAGGAACGTCCCCGCCGCCATGATGGACAGCGTGACAATCAATCCCTTTCTGCGCCCCACCTTATCGATATAGGCGCCAAGCACGATCGCGCCGATTGGACGCATCAGAAAGCCCGCGCCGAAGACGGCGAAGGTCATCATCAGCGACGCAAATTCACTGCTCGCCGGGAAGAACGTGTGGGCGATGTAGGTGGCATAGAAGCCGAACAGAAAGAAATCGAACTGCTCAAGAAAGTTGCCGGACGTCACGCGAAGTATCGCGCCCGCCTTCGAACGTACGGTTGCAGGTGAGGTTGAGGAAAACATGGTTATCTCCAGTTTATTGTTGACGTTTTACGCGTCTGTTTCTGAAAACTGGATCAGGAAGGGAAAATTAATAAGCGCAAATTGTACATAAGCTGATGCGTGACATGCATCAATGTTAAGTGGTGCAACTGGATAGTTTTTATTTACAATAACTTAACATCTGTTTAATTAACCGGTTACTGCAGGAGGGCTGCATTTTACTCTTACGGTTATGTGACATTGCGCATAGGGCCCCGGGCGGCTTGAACAGACGAGACCTGCACCGCATGGATTTTTTTCTCCGGCCAGTAAAACCCCTGAGCAAGATCGGCACCCGCCAGCGATGCCGTTCTGACGTCATTCTGACTCTCAACTCCTTCTGCAAGGACCACCGTTCCGAAACGCCGTGCTTCAGCAATCAGTTGTGCTAAACCCGCGCAATCGTTGCGATATTGCTGGAAAGCAGCGCAGTCGAGTTTCACCCCATCAAACACCAGCCCGCTATCGGCAAGCGTACTGTCATAGTCGCTGAGATAATCATCGAGCCAGACCTCCATACCGGCATGCTGAAGCCGCCGGAGATTCTCATCCAGTAATGCGAGCCTGGAGGCGTCAAGACGGGCGATTGCCATTGGGTCCTGAAGTTCAATGACCCCCGGTAAAGGGTCTTGCAGAAGCGCCGCGGCTCCCTCTTCGCTGGCGAGAATGGTCGTGGTGAGGTTAACAAAGAGCTTTACAGGGATTCTTTGTCTTGCAAGGGTGTTGAGCTGCCACTTTCTCAACTGCAGAAGCTGGGCGGAAGAGCACTGTTCAAACCACTCTGCAATATTGACCTCAGCGGGAGGCTCAGACAGTACCTCATATCCATGAAGTTGGCCGGTAGTGAGTGTCATTATGGGTTGCAGTCGAATTGTAAAACGTTTCATGACGAGGCTGGTGTGTGATTTTATTGGTGGTTAATTCTATATCTCGCTCTCCATTTAATGGGATTAAACTTTGCAATCGGCGTAAAAATAGTTTTTTGTGCTGGTTTTGGGGCTTTTATCGGCTCGCTTAATGTTTTTCTGCGAGTGTTTATACCCTGTTCATCATATGTAGTTTTTTGGTTAAGATGGTCAGTCTGCTAATTAATGTAATTAAAAAAGTCAGAATGAATTGTAAATATTTAACCGGCCATGTAAGCACAGGTGCGCTGTTTTTAATCGCCTTAACCACACGAGCTTAAAACGCTAAAAGATAGAGTAATGTTGGTGGGTATACAGGCGAGGGAGGAAGGCAAAACGGAATGATATGGGTGTACCAGACTGATTTTTCAACAGCTTTTTTGAGGCGGGGGAGCACTGAGTTATCTGAAATGTATTTTTGTTGTGAATTTTAAGCTTAAATCTCATTAAAACTTGATTTAGATCAATTCTGTTCTGTGTTTTCAGTTTTTTCTCATCTTGAATGTTACTTATGTTACATTTCAAAGCAACCATTATTTCATTTAACTTGTTGTTTATTAATGTTTTTATATGTGCCGACAGGCGGTATTGAGTATGTATTGAGCATTTCAGATGAGTCCCTTTCTTAATTTAATAATCCTGATTATTCCTGATTAGTCAAAGAGAGTTGGGTAAGTTGGTTCAAATTTATTATTAATTTTCAAGATTAAAATATTAAATTTTTGTCTTTTTAAGTAAATGATGCGATTTTTTGCCTGTGATACAGTGCAAAATTCTGACTATGTGGCCTGCATTGTGTAATGTATCCTGGACTTCGCAAAAAAAATAAACTTCACAAGATGAAAATATTAAAAATGATCTGCGTCACGTACCAAAACAAGGTAACGCAACCAGGTGCCATTTCGCGTATGCCCACGCCCGGAGGAAAACTTACTTAACAAGAGTATATGTATATGAAATTTATAATGAATAAGCAGATAATTTTTGACTCAGATATGTGTACGTTGGGCCTCGAAGATTCTCAGGATGAGTCGATTCAAATTTCGAATCCTACAAAGCGACTTTTATTGTTGCTGATCGCCCATAAGGGAGAGGCAATAAAAAGGGAGGTTATATTTAAGAAAGTCTGGGACGACTATGGCATGGTTTCCAGCAACAATAATCTTAATCAGTGCGTAAGCAAGTTACGCAAGATTATGAAGAACCTTGGCATGGATGAGGAGGTGATTGTTACCGTTCCAAAAATAGGCTTTATGCTGCATCAGCAGGTTGATGTCGAAAAATGCTCAGAGTCGGTTGACGTCATCGAGGATGTCCCTTCTGAAACCGAAACCGCTTATATTGCCGACGGGCGTTTACTAAAAGGCAAAATTGCCGAACGCAGCACGGGCGAAGTATCATGCTGGTGCACTATGAAAACAGGAATATTAAATCAGCTGGTGCTTTTTTTCTCTGTTATGGCGCTGGGCGGGGCTGCAGGATTCTGGTTTGCCAGTAAGCCCGTGGAACGTAATGAGATTTACATAGGAAATGCTGGCTCCTGTAAGGTCATGATGTCTGAACAGGCGCTGAACAGTATAACCAATCCTGACGTAAAGAAAGGCGTGATGGATTTTGCGATAAAGCTAAATCCCGTCTGTAAGAGTAATGAGTATGTCCTGATCATCAAAAGCAGTTCGTTTAAAACGTATTCTTCCAATCTCTCGCGTCTCTACTTCATGCGCTGCGGCATAATGAGTGACGGCAAAGCAGAGATATGCTGGGGGTTATTGCCACCACGCTGAGTGCATTATCCTTTTATTTTCCCGGTATTCACCGGGAATTTCTCCTTCCTTCTGGATTACCGGTTTATTTCACCCAGACAGTCAACAGCCTTGTCTCACTCATCATCTTGCGAAAAGCATAATTCCTTTTCGTCTCCCTCACAGGCGCATAAGTAATCACTGCAATTATGATGTGGTCGATATAAAAAGCTTAATCCAATATTAAATATCCTTAAATTCCAGGATTATAATCTTAAGATTTGCGATTTAATAGTTAATTGTTTTTGCAGTAAGAATTTTCGTATAGATTTGTTTCTGCAACTTACCGGGCAGGGTTTACGCGTTCGCCTTTATTTGGCGTTCAATTTTATATGACCGGTTTGTCTGTAAAAAAAGGAAGTTTTCATTATCGGTTTAATTGATAAAACAGGAATAAGCGTTATGAACAAGAAAAATATTATTGCGTTAGTACTGGGATCATCTTTGGTCTCTGGTGGGGCTTTTGCTGCGTCTGACAACACCATCACGTTCCAGGGGGAAGTCACGGATGAAACCTGTTCAGTTGCCGTAAACGGTAACAGTGCCTCTCCGGTGGTGTTATTGCCAACGGTCAGCGCCTCTGATCTTGCCGCCAGCGGTGATACTGCGGGACCGGTCACGTTTGATATCGGGATCAGCGGTTGTACGGGTAACGCCAGTGGGGAAACGAAAATCTCAACGGTGTTTGTCGGCAACCAGGTAACGTCTAACGGTAATCTCGGCAATACCGGTACTGCGAAGAACGTTGAAGTCCAGATCCTGGATACCGCAAACGCCGTCGTGAACCTGAGCAATGGTTTCACCGGTAATGGCGACCTCAAGCTGGCAGCGAACCAGACGGAGGCCTCCGCGACCTATACCGCGCAGTATTATGCCAACGCAGCGGCGACGGCGGGTACGGTAGAGGCCACGTTGCAATACGCCGTTTCCTATCAGTAACAGGCCGCACTGGAACTAACGTGTGCACGTTTTGCAGGATGCAAACGTGCATATTCCACTCAGCTCATTGCAGTCAGGGTCTCGCCACACCAGGTTCATTCGGCCCGGGAGTTGTTAATAATGATAAGCGCATATCTTAAGCGTATCGCTCAGTACCTGCTTTATTTGCCATGTGTCCTGATGCTGACAAACACCGTATCCGCAAGCGTCACAATACTGGGTAGCCGGATTATTTATCCTGCCGGGGCCTTATCCGTCGACGTGCAGCTCAAGAACAATGACGACATTCCTTACGTGATTCAAACCTGGTTTGACGAAGGTGATATTAACGCGACGCCAGCTCAGGGCTCGAAAATCCCCTTTCTGACGACCCCACCCGTGTTTCGAATTCAGGCGAAAGCGGGACAAGTTATCCGCGTGACCCACACAGGCGCGCGCGATTTACCGCAGGATCGGGAATCCCTGTACTGGTTTAATGCGCTCCAGGTTCCACCCTCAAATCTCGAGAGTGAAAAAGGGCAGAACAAAATGCTGGTCATGCTGCGTACCCGGGTAAAAGTTATTTACCGGCCTGCTGGCATTGGCTCCCCAAAAAATCAGCTGAATGGGCTGCGGGTCAACGCCACTTTCGATGCGCAAAAGGGGTATGGAATTTCGATAGAGAACCCTCAGCCGTGGTATGCGTCATTGACCCTCATTGAGGCTGAGGTGGGGGGGAAAAAGCATACCCTCACAGCTGATACGGTAGCGCCTTTCGATCGTCAGACGTTTTGGTTTAACAACTGGAAAACCAAAACCGCGGGAAACGGTACGGTGAGGGTTTGGCTTGTCAACGATCAGGGAGCACGGATCAATGGGCAATATCCTGTCTCGTACCCCTGAGTTTCGACGCAATCTGCTGGCGCTGTGTATCTCATTGAACTGCACGGGTCTGGTGGAGGCGAAAGAATATGTTTTTGACTCTTCACTGCTGCAGGGCTCGTCCTGGGGCATGGATCTGGAGCAGTTCAACCGACATCAGGTCGCACCCGGACGCTATCTGGTTGATGTATATGTCAACAATACGCTGGTGAAAAGCGAAGAAAAGGTCATTTTTCGCGCTAAAACAGACGGCCAGGATCCTGAACCCTGTCTGGGCAAATCGCTCATGCAGGCCGCAAAACTGAAAGCAGCAAACCACAGTAATGAGACAGCGTGTCGCCTTTTGAGTGAGTGGGCGGAACATGCTACCTGGCAGTTTGACCAGGCTTCATTGCGCCTTCAACTGGCTATCCCGATGACGGCGCTCCAGCATATGCCTCGCGGTTATATTCCGGTCAGTGAATGGGACGCGGGTATGGCGGCGATTTTTTTGCGGCATAACACCCGCTACACGTGGACGGAAAATACGGATACGCACTATCGCTATCACTATTTGTGGAGCGGTATCAATGCCGGAACCAACCTTGGACTGTGGCAGGTTCGACACCAGGGAAACCTGCGCTATGCGGACAGCAGCATAAGCGGAAGCGATTCGAGTTATAACGTCGTTCGAACCTGGGTACAACGTCCCATCGAACCGATCGATAGTGTGCTGGCGCTGGGGGATAACTATACCGATGGCAGCCTCTTTGGCAGCCTCTCGTTCAATGGGATGAAACTGGCAACCGATGAACGCATGTGGCCACAGGGGAAGAGGGGCTACGCTCCGGAAGTGAGGGGCGTGGCATCCAGCAGCGCGCACGTAGTGATTAAGCAGCTAAATAATGTCATTTATGAAACCAACGTTCCACCGGGACCATTCGTCATCAATGACTTATATAACACCCGCAGCCAGGGGGATCTTGAGGTTGAGGTCATTGAGGCTAGCGGGAAAACATCCCGTTTTACCGTGCCTTATTCCGCTGTGCCTGATTCCGTGCGCCCGGGCAACTGGCAATATGGTCTCTCATTCGGACGCGTTCGTCAGTACTACAGTATCGAAAACACCTTCATGGAAGGTGTGTTACAGCGAGGGCTGAGTAATGAAGTCACCAGCAACCTTGGCCTGCGTGTGTCTAAGGATTACACGGCTTTTCTGGTAGGAGGCGTACTGGCGACAGATATCGGCGCCATTGGTCTGAATGCCACCTGGTCTGATGCCCTGGTTGAAAATGATGAGCGGCAACAGGGCTGGCGTGCAGAAATCAGTTACAGCAAGACGTTCACGGCAGGCACTAACCTTGTGCTTGCCGCATACCGCTATTCGACGAGCGGTTATCGCGATCTGGAGGATGTGCTGGGCGTTCGTCGCCAGCAGAAAAACGGTACGGAGTACTATTCGGACACCCTGCATCAGCGCAATAGACTGACGGCGACGGTCAGCCAGCCGATGGGAAGCTGGGGGGTACTTAATCTGAGTGCCAGCACGGCGGATTACTATAGCAATCAGTCGCGTATGACCCAGCTGCAGCTGGGCTACAGCAATCAGTGGCGACGAATTAGCTACGGGGTGAACGTTGCCAGACAACGGACGAGCTGGGACTACGGACGCTTTTATACCAGCACCCGCGAGCCGGTTGATGACAGTTCAAAAGAGAAATACACCGAAAATACTGTCTCTTTCAACGTGTCGATCCCTCTCGACTGGGGCAACAACCTGGCATCGGCGGCATACAACTACAACCAGTCGCGGGCCAGCCGATCCTCGACCGTATCGTTAACCGGCACGGCAGGGGACGGTCGAGACAGATCGTACTCCGTATACGGCGGATATGAACGTTATCGGAATGGGAGCGGTGATAACGCCACGACGTTTGGCGGAAACGTTCAGGAAAATACCCGCGTGGGGTTCGTGCAAGCCAGCTATGACCAGGGGGATAACTACCGGCAGGCAGGGCTCGGCGCATCCGGAACACTGGTGCTACATCCTGGAGGATTAACGCTCGGGCCGTATACCAGTGACACGTTCGCACTGGTACACGCCGATGGCGCCCAGGGGGCGCGTGTACAGAACGGGCAGGGGGCAATTATTGACGCGTTCGGCTACGCCATTCTACCGTCGCTTTCCCCTTACCGTAGCAACACCGTCAGCCTGGACTCGCGCAATATGATGGCGGATGCCGAACTGAAAGGTGGAAATCAGCGCGTCGTGCCCTATGCGGGGGCCGTGGTCCGGGTGGACTTTGCCACGCTGAAAGGCAAAGCCGTTCTCATCACCCTCAACAACGGGGATGGGGAACTACCGCCAATGGGGGCGGAGGTGCGGGATGCCGAGGGAACATTGATTGGCATGGTGGGTCAGGGCGGCCAAATTTATGCCCGAGTCCCGGAGGCCTCCGGCGTATTGCGCGTGAAATGGGGCAAAGAGCGCGACCAGAACTGCCGTGTGCCGTATCAAATTACCGGGCGAAACGCAGAGCCGTTGGTTTACCTGAGCCAGATATGTGAAAAGGAGAATTAAAATGCAGGACTGGTTAAAACATTTTCTGGTACTGGGGCTGTTTTTGCTAATAAGCCAGCCCGCGTGGGCAAACTGCATCAGGGTCACCAGCACGTCATCACTTTCCAGCATGGCCATCGCGGCAGGGTATACCGCCGCTGACTGGACGGGTGCCTGTGATACCTGCCATGGCAATATTGGGCTGCCGGCGGTAATCAACATTAACAGCGGCACTAACTTTCAGCCGTCGGGGACGTTGCTTGCCAGCGCGGTGGGCAATTTTTTAACGGCAGCGACCAATAAAACCTATACCAGTAAGCAAATTCTATTTCGCTGTTCCATGTCTGACGCCGGCAGTTTATATGAAATGTATGCCACCAACGGTGACAACGCCTATACCGGCATGTATGCCTCCGCTGAAATTGAGGGTGCGTATTATGATGTCGCAAAAAACGTCGCGGTAAGAATGACCAATCTCAGCACCGGGGAATATTACAGCCGCTACTGGAAGCAAAGACAAATCACCTCGGCAGACTGGTATCAGGATGGAACCTATATTTACATTCCAGCCAGCGCATTCAGCAATGTGCTGTATGAAATGTATAAGATTTCATCCACTACCTATTATCTTAACGCCAGCAATTACTATAAAGATGCCTATACCCAACCGCGAGGTTATATTGCCTTTAAAGGTCCTGGGCTGGCATCAAATTCCATCGTGGTGGGCCAGGATAGCGCGGCTTATTATTATGGCTGGTATGCAAACTGGCCCGGTGCATGGAGTACCTACAATGCCGTGAGCTATGTCCGTGGCGCACTGTGTCAGGTTAAAGACTATCCCGCCGTTGTGCTTTTACCCACCAGCAGCTCCGCGGTGTTGCAGGCCGGTGGTAACAGTCAGGCACCATTCTCGGTCAGCCTTGAGTGTGAGTCAGGTGCGGTTTCCGGTACCGCCGCGTCCACGGCCAGCAAGGCAAACGTAGCCATGGGATTTTTGGTCAACCAGCCCGTAGCTGTCAGAGCTGCGCAGGCGCTGGGGCTGGTAACCAGCGGTGGAGGGCTAACCTGGTTACTGGATTCGCATTACGGCAACAGCGGCGTGGCTTCTGGCGTAGGTATAAAAATCCTTAACCGGAGCGGGAAGGCAATCAATTTGTTACCCGACAGAAGCACAACCGGCACGGGAAACTCGCGCGGCTGGTACGCGTATCAGGATCTTACCAACCTGACGTCGACGGGGGAGGTAAACACCTATACCGGTGACTTTACCGCATCATTAGAGGCCCTCAGTGGGCAGACTGTGACGCCGGGTACGGTTAATGCGCAATTACAAGTCGTTGTTAATTTCCAGTAGGCTTGCTCTGGCAGGCTTGCTGATGATGAGCCTCATTGGTGAGGCATTCGGCGTGGTTAATGTCGATCGGACTCGCGTGATTTTCAGCGCAGGCGAAATGGCCCAGTCGCTGAATCTCTCTAACGATGGTGAAACGCCAGCCATGATTCAGGTCTGGACAGACATGGGCGACCCGCTGGTGCCGCCGGATAAGGTCAGCACGCCGATTGTGGCTACACCTCCGGTTTTCAAAATGTTGCCGAAGGAAATTCGTTCGTTGCGTTTGCTACTTACGGCACGTCAGGGGCTGCCGAACGATCGGGAAAGCGTCTTCTGGCTGAATATTTTTCAGTTCCAGCCTGAGAGCGACCTGACCCGGCAGAAAAAGCAAAAGTTAATTCTGCCGTTACGCTTAAGGATGAAAGTCTTTATTCGTCCTGCCGGCATTGGCGACCCTGATGCGCTTCAGTATCAGACACTCCAGTTCAGGGCCCGGGATACCCGGTTAATCATTACTAACCCGACGCCCTGGAATATCAGCCTCAACGTTGAGATACCCGGGCAAAGGTCGCTGACCAATATTATGGTTTCGCCACGGACGGAACAGGCAGTGTCGCCTGATAAGCCCCTATTGCCGGGAATAAATTTAACCTATCGTGTGATTACTGATGACGGTAATTATCGTGACTATCAGACCGTAGTTCGAAAATAGTTTGCGGCGTTAGCATATATGGAAAAACTAAATATCGTTGTGGTAACAAACAACCGCTATTTTTCTCAAGGGATAATGTCCCTTTTAACCCAGGACGAGCAAGAGAGCTGCACTGTCTGGACGCCCGCGCAGGTGGGCGTAAATATCAATAAACATAAAGACGCTGATGCGGGAAGATGCTGGATTGTTGATGTCGATAACTATTTCAACAATACGCTCTTGTTTTTAGATCTTTTAACCGCGCTGGTGGATCTAAAGACCACCTTAAACCGGCGTCTGCGGGTCTTGCTTTGCTATAACAAATACATTTGCATGCCTTCGCGGGACTGTTATGCGTCTTTTTCAGTGGTTAATGCGGCTCGCGGTATAAAGAGCGTCGAGCATAAGTTCAGGTCCCTCTCCGGGCACGATCGGAAAGATGGAGAGGTAACGAAATCAGGGAATAAAACGGCGCTAACTCGCCAGGAATATCTCGTGTTAAATGCCTTGTCTCAGGGGCTAAACGTCAGTCAGGTGGCCGAAAGATATCACATCACACCAAAACGGGTCAGCCACCATAAATGTAACGGGCTGGCTAAAATGAAGAAAAAGCGTTTGTATGGCGTGTATGGAGAATAAGAAAACTATTCTCCATACAGGGCAGCGACAAGCGCGAGTTGATTAACGATACGCTGTCGCTGCTGGCAGCATTATGGGAAATCTCAGCGCTGTGAACAGCCTTTACACTGCTGGTTCTGGATCTGCTGGAAGAAATCGTTGCCTTTGTCATCCACCAGGATAAACGCCGGGAAGTTCTCGACTTCAATTTTCCAGATGGCCTCCATTCCCAGCTCAGGATACGCGACGCACTCCAGGCTCTTAATGCTGTTTTGCGCCAGCACCGCCGCCGGGCCGCCGATGCTGCCCAGGTAGAAGCCGCCGTGCTTATGGCAGGCGTCCGTCACCTGCTGGCTGCGGTTGCCTTTCGCCAGCATGATCATGCTCGCGCCGTGGGACTGCAGTAAGTCCACATACGAGTCCATACGTCCCGCCGTGGTCGGGCCGAGTGAGCCAGACGCGTAGCCTTCCGGCGTTTTGGCCGGGCCAGCGTAGTAGATCGGATGATCTTTGACGTACTGCGGCAGTTCCTCACCGTTATCCAGCAACTCTTTCAGCTTCGCGTGGGCGATGTCGCGCGCCACGATGATGGTACCGTTCAGCGACAGGCGGGTAGAGACCGGGTGAGCGGAGAGCTGCGCCAGGATCTCATTCATCGGCTTGTCCAGATTGATGCTCACCACGTCGCCTTCACCCTGCTGGCGCAGTGATTCAGGAATGTACTGGCCCGGGTTGTGCTCCAGTTTTTCAATCCAGATCCCATCGCGGTTGATTTTCGCTTTGATGTTGCGGTCCGCGGAGCAGGAGACGCCCATGCCGATCGGACAGGAGGCGCCGTGGCGCGGCAGGCGGATCACGCGGATATCGTGGGCGAAGTATTTACCGCCAAACTGCGCGCCGAGGCCGAGGTTCTGGGCTTCCTGGAGCAGCTCTTGTTCGAGCTGAACATCGCGGAATGCCTGGCCGTGTTCGTTACCTTCGGTTGGCAGCGCGTCGTAGTAGCGCGTGGAGGCCAGCTTCACGGTTTTCAGCGTGCTTTCCGCTGACGTACCGCCAATCACAAACGCGATATGGTAAGGCGGGCAGGCCGCAGTTCCCAGAGTGCGCATCTTCTCAACCAGATAGTTTTTCAGCTTTGCCGGGGTGATCAGCGCTTTGGTTTCCTGGTACAGATAGGTTTTGTTGGCAGAACCGCCGCCTTTTGCCATGCACAGGAATTTGTATTCGTCCCCGTCCACGCTGTAGAGATCAATCTGCGCGGGCAGGTTGGTGCCGGTATTGACCTCTTTATACATGTCCAGCGCCGCATTCTGCGAGTAGCGCAGGTTATCTTCAATGTAGGTGTTATACACGCCCTGGCTCAGGGCCGCTTCGTCACCGCCGCCGGTCCAGACGCGCTGCCCTTTTTTACCCATGATGATAGCGGTGCCGGTATCCTGGCAGGTCGGCAGCACGCCCTTGGCCGCGATTTCGGAGTTGCGTAGGAACTGCAGGGCAACGTACTTGTCGTTCTGGCTGGCTTCCGGGTCGTTGAGGATGGCGGCAACCTGCTTCTGGTGGGAAGGACGCAGCATAAATGCGGCATCGTGGAAGGCCTGCTGCGCCAGCAGGGTCAGCGCTTCGGGCTCCACTTTCAGGATCTCCTGGCCTTCGAACTCGGCAACGGAGACGTGCTCTTTGGTCAGCAGGTAGTATTCGGTGTCGTCATGCGAAAGAGGGAAGGGGTTCTGGTAGATAAAGGGTTTGTTTGACATAGCGTATTGCTCCACAAAAATAAAACCGCCGGAGAAGAAGTCCGGCGGTCAGGAATCAGAACATCATGGACATCCACGGATAACCAATCAGCAGCAGGGCCGCCAGGAAGATGGCACCGAAGATGGTGCCGAGGCGCCAGTAGTCTTTGGTTGGCAGGTAGCCGCTACCATAGTAAATCGGGCTTGGGCCAGTACCGTACGGGGTGATGATCCCCATCACGCCCAGCGAGGTCACCATCAGCAGAACAAACACTTCCATATTCATGCCCGGAATGATGGAGGCGATGGTCAGCATCGCTGGCAGCAGCGCCGTGGTGTGCGCGGTGGTGCTGGCAAACAGGTAGTGCAGCAGGTAGAACGCCAGCAGCAGGACGATGGTCGCCACGCCCGGAGAGATACCGCTCATCAACAGACCGCCTTCTTTGCCTAACCAGCTGATAAAGCCGGTAGAGGAGAGGCCATCCGCCAGCGCAACCAGGGTCGCGAACCAGACGAAGGTGTTCCATGCGGCTTTGTTACCGGTGATATCGTTCCACTCCAGCACGCCGGTCCACAGCATCAGGCCGACGATGAGCAGGGCAGCCATAGCGGGTTCAATCCACGCGGCGGCGAAGATCCACATCAGCAGCGCGCAGCACACGAACACCAGCAGCAGGATTTCATTGCGGGACAGTTTGCCCAGTTTTTCCAGCTCACGGGTCGCCCACAGCGGCACTTCGTTGTTCACCTTCACTTCTGGTGGGTAGAACCAGTAGGCCAGCAGCGGCATGGCCAGAATCAGCAGGATACCCAGCGGCAGGAAGGCGAGGAACCAGGTGCCCCAGGAGATATCAATCCCAACTGTACTTTTCACCAGTGCCAGAGCCAGCAGGTTTGGCGCGAGGGCGGAGAGGAACATTGAACTGGTGATACAGGCCGCGGTGATCGCCACCCACATCAGGTAAGAACCAATCTTACGCGCGCTTGGGTCGTTCGGTTTTGAACCGTACAGCGGCGGCAGGTTAGCGATAATCGGGTAGATGGTCCCGCCGCTGCGCGCGGTGTTGGATGGGGTGAACGGTGCCAGCAGCAGGTCAGCAAACGTAATCGCGTAACCGAGCGTCAGGCTGCGACGGCCAAGGTATTTCACCAGAATCAGCGCCAGACGGCGGCCGAAGCGGGTTTTGTCATAGCCTGCGGCGAACATGAAGGCACCGAAAATCAGCCAGACGGTCGAGTTACCAAACCCGCTCACCGCCCACTTAAAGGAGGCGCCTGCCAGCTTGAATTTCGGATCAGCCAGCTGCTCAGGGCTGAACAGCACCCACTGGCTGCACAGGGCAATGGCGACCACGCCGGTCAGACCGATCACCGCGCCCGGCAGCGGTTCGAAGATCAGACCGACGATCACGCCGACGAAGATGGCGAAGTAGTGCCATGCGTAAGGAGGCAGTCCTTCCGGTACCGGAACAAACAGCAGCAGTACGGCGACGATGATGGGTAACGCCATCATCAGCAATCGTTTTGCGTTTCCATTTGATGCCTGGTTCGCCACAGGGGGCGTTACAGCAGTTTTTGTATTCATAGTTTCACGTCTTAAGTTGTCAAAGATTCGGTCGTACTGAAAAAACAAAATCACTTTCTTAAGTTTCTTTGCTTTTTTTAGTTATTAAAGATGCTGTTTTGTATTTTCAGTAATAGCAATTTAACGCTTTTATTGAGGCGCTAAATTAAAAAATGATGATGTTTTTATATTGCGCTTTTGGATGCCATAACTATTGATCGGGATCAAAAAAACAGAATTGCAGCGTTATTTTTATGCTTTTATTAATAACCACTCAGGCGTATGTGGGTATTGCGTATTTTATGAGTAAATTTTATCATTCTTGTAACATTTTTACCTTTTGTTATTTTCTATTGTATTGATTTTAAATGATTTTAATGTGTTTCGGTGAAATGGTTTTACCATTGATTATTTAACGAATTTTAAATTATTGTGAATGACTGAATTACATCCGCTAACACCAATGTGTTATTTGTGTTATTGCAGGGATTAAATAGTTTTTTAACTAACGTAATAACTTTAGAAACTAAAAAAATCATTATATTAATATCATGACATCGGCAAATAACGACGAACTAAAAAACCAATCCGATAACGAATTCTTAATTTTTAAAAGTTTGGAGTTTCTATTATGAGCACTAACGAACGCATTCTTAGCCCCTTCACATTACCGAATGGTACTGAACTGAAAAACCGTTTGTTAATGGCCCCTATGACCACCTGTACCGGCTATTACGACGGCACCGTTACCAGTGAACTGGTGGAGTACTATCGTGCCCGTTCCGGCAGTATCGGCACCATCATTGTGGAGTGCTGCTTCGTCGACGATCTCGGCCTTGCCTTCCCGGGCGCAATCGGTATTGATAATGACGAGAAAATTGCCGGGCTGGCGAAAATCGCAGAGGCCATTAAGTCCAAAGGCTCTAAGGCGCTGCTGCAGATCTACCACGGCGGCCGCATGGTTGACCCGAAACTGATTGGTGGCCGTACCCCGGTTGGCCCGAGCGCCGTAGCTGCGCCGCGTGAAGGTGCCGCAACGCCAGTAGCTCTGACCGCTGAAGAAGTGGAAGGCATGATCGGCAAGTTTGGTGAGGCCGTGCGCCGCGCCATCCAGGCCGGTTTCGACGGCGTGGAAATCCACGGGGCGAATACCTATCTGATTCAGCAGTTTTACTCACCGAATTCAAACCAGCGCGATGACGAGTGGGGCGGCAGCCGCGATAACCGCGCGAAGTTCCCGCTGGCGGTGCTGGATATCACCCATAAGATGGTGCGCCAGTACGCGGACGACGCGTTTATTATTGGCTACCGCTTCTCCCCTGAAGAGATGGAAATCCCGGGCATCCGCTTTGACGACACCATGTACCTGCTGGAAAAGCTGGCGGCACGCGGCGTGGACTACCTGCACTTCTCCGTCGGCGCGACCCTGCGTCCTTCCATTGTCGACACCCAGGACCCGACGCCGCTTATCGAAAAATACTGCGCGATGCGTTCTGAAACGCTGGCGCAGGTTCCGGTCATGGGCGTGGGCGGCGTGGTGAATGCTTCAGACGTGAATGAAGCGCTTGACCACGGTTACGACCTGATTGCCGTGGGCCGCGCCACCATCGCTTATCCGGACTGGACAGACCGTATCGCGGCTGGCGAAAGCCTTGAGCTGTTTATGGACAGCACCAAACGCGAGGCGTTGAGCATTCCTGAACCGCTGTGGCGCTTCTCGCTGGTAGAAGCGATGATCCGCGACATGAGCATGGGCGAATCCAAATTCAAACCGGGTACCTTTGCTGAGAAAGTGCAGGATGACGCTAACGAACTGGTGATTAACGTCAGCCTGGAAACCGACCGCATTGCGGACATCGAGCTGGCCTCCGGCCCGAGTGAAGACGTTGAGTTCGTCACCAGCTTTGAAGAGATCCGTTCCCGCATTCTGGACGCTAATACCCCGCACGTGGATGCCATCACCGGCGCAACCAGCCAGAGTGAAGCGGTGAAGAAAGCGGTCTCGAAAGCGATGCTGAAGTCCAGCAAGGCGCTGGCAGCGGAAGAGGGCGTTGACCCGAACGAAACCCGCAGCGTGGATGTGGTGGTTGTCGGCAGCGGCGGCGCCGGTCTGGCGGCGGCGATTCAGGCGCACGACGAAGGCGCGAGCGTGCTGATTGTCGAGAAAATGCCAACCATCGGCGGGAACACCATTAAAGCCTCTGCCGGTATGAATGCCGCCGAAACCCGCTTCCAGCGCGTGAAGGGCATTCAGGACAGCAAAGAGCTGTTCTACCAGGAAAGCCTGAAAGGCGGCGGCAACAAGAACAACCCGGAACTGCTGCGCCGCTTTGTCGAGAACGCGCCACAGGCGATTGAGTGGCTGGCAACGCGCGGCATTATGCTGAACGACATCACTACCACTGGCGGGATGAGCATCGACCGTACTCACCGTCCAAAAGACGGTTCTGCGGTGGGGGGCTATCTGATCAGCGGCCTGGTGCGTAACGTCAACAAACGCAACATCGAGGTGATGCTGGATACTTCCGTCAGCGACATTCTCTTCGAGAACGGCGAAGTGACCGGCGTACGTCTGACCACTGAAGAGAACGAAACCGTCACCGTGGCAGCGAAAAGCGTGATTGTGGCAACCGGCGGCTTCAGCGCCAACAGCCAGATGGTTGTGAAATACCGTCCGGATCTGGAAGGGTTCGTCACCACCAACCACAAAGGGGCTACCGGCGGCGGCATCGCGCTGCTGGAACGCATCGGGGCGGGCACTGTGGATATGGGCGAAATCCAAATTCACCCAACCGTCGAGCAG
>NZ_QPFW01000177.1:0-21303 GCF_008122455.1 Enterobacter sp. C6 | reverse complement strand
GGTATTCAGAACTCGCCAGCAGAACGCCTGCGAGGAACGCCCCCATCGCCATCGACAGCCCGGCCTCTTCCAGCAGCAGACCGAAGCCAAACACCAGGAACAGCGCCACGGCGCTGAACACTTCGCGCAGGCCCGAGCGGGCAACAAACCGCAGCAGCGGACGGGTGACGTAGCGACCAAGCAGCACCACCAGCGCCAGCGCGCCCGCCACCTTCAGTGCCGACAGCGCGAAAGCGCCCAGCGTGGTAGAGGAACCGCTGGCCGCTAGCAGCGGGATCATCGCCACCAGCGGGATAGCGGCAATATCCTGGAACAGCAGCACCGAGAACGCGCTACGTCCCATCTGGGATACCGTCAGATTTCGTTCGTTCATCGCCTGCATGGCAATGGCCGTTGAGGAGAGCGCCAGGGTCATGCCGATGAGCTCTGCCACTTTCCAGTCCATGCCCAGCAGGATGCAGAACCCGCCCAGCAGCAGGCCGCAGGCCACCATCTGCAGTGCCCCACCGCCAAATACCGATGCGCGAAGCTTCCACAACCGCTGCGGATCGAGCTCCAGGCCAATCACAAAGAGCATCAGCACAACGCCGATTTCAGCGAAATGGAGAATCGCCTCTGCATCCGTCACCAGTCGAAAACCCCACGGCCCAATGACGCAGCCCGCAATCAGGTAGCCGAGAACAGAGCCCAACCCCAGGCGTACCGCCACGGGCACAATGAGCGCCGCTGCGCCAAGGTATATCAGCGCCTGTATCAGCGTATGGCTATCCATGGTGCGCCTCCTGCCACTCAAGTAAGCGTTGTTTATAATGGCGAGCCTGCGCCTGCAGCGTTTCATCGTCGCAGACAAAGGTGCAGTGCATCGCAAAAGGCGGGAGCCAGTTCAGACCGCAATACAGCGCAGTCGCCTGCAGCGGCTGTGCCAGGACCTCAAACCCCGGGAAGGAACCGATATCAAAGTGGCTTTCCCCTCCGCCGGTGGTGACCGCCCACATCAGGCTTTTCCCTTTTAGCGCATTGCCGTTGTGGCCATACGCCCAGCCGTGGGAGAAGACTTTATCAATCCACAGTTTCAGGAGCGGGGGCGTGCTGTACCACTGAATGGGATGCTGCCAGATAATCAGATCGGCACGGGAAAGCGCCTCCTGTTCGGCGGCGATATCGATATTAAAATCGGGATAGAGTTGATAGAGGGAACGTATCTCTACGTCATCAAGCGTCCTTACCTGCTCAAGCATCCGCTTATTCGCATGCGAGTGCTGCGGATAAGGATGGGCATAAATTATCAGAATCATTGATTAGCCTGTTGTTACTGCTTTCTTTTAACAAAAGAGTGTAGTCAGTAATTCAACAGGCTAATAGTGAATATTATTGACGGGCTTACGTCAGAATTCTGAATTAGTTATCCAGCTCGCCCATCGATTTCACCTGGTCACGGTTGATCTGCTCGGTTTGACCGGTTTCGGCGTTTTTGTACGACACCAGACCGGTATCGTCATCCACCTGCGGTTTTCCGTCGGTAACAATGGTTTTGCCATCGGTGGTTTTTACGGCCTGATTGGACGAACAGCCCGCAACGGTAAACATTGTCGTGGCAGCCAGAACGGAAGCGATCAGTAATTTATTTTGCATGGTGTTTTCCCCTGCTCTCAGTTGAATTTCGTTATCGACCTAATGATTTTAGGCTAACTGACTGAAAGCGGATGAAAAACCAGAAGGTTCTGAAGATGGGGAGAATGCCCGGCCGCCGAACGGCACCGGGCATTTTTACTTACTTGCTAATCTGCGCGTGCATTTCCTGCACTGAAATCACCTTCTCGGTAGCATCCGCGTTCAGCGCCATGGCCGTTGCGAAACCGCCGTTCAGGGTGGTGTCGTAGTGCACTTTGTACTGCAGCGCGCTGCGGCGAATCAGCTTGGAGTCTTCAATCGCCTGGCGGCCTGCGGTGGTGTTGATGATGTAGGTATATTCGCCATTCTTGATACGATCCTGAATGTGCGGACGACCTTCATGCACCTTGTTCACCAGACGCGGGTTGATGCCGGCTTCGCCCAGCACAATCGCCGTACCGTGGGTTGCATCCAGCTCGAAGCCCTGTTTCAGCAGCTTGGCGGCCAGGTCAACCACGCGCTCTTTGTCGCCTTCACGAACGGAGAGCAGCGCACGGCCTGATTTTCTCATGGTGGAGCTACTGCCCAGCTGTGCCTTCGCGAACGCTTCAGCGAAGGTGCGGCCTACGCCCATCACTTCCCCGGTAGAGCGCATTTCTGGCCCTAACAGCGGGTCAACGCCCGGGAATTTGTTGAACGGCAGCACCACTTCTTTCACCGAGTAGTACGGTGGAATGATCTCTTTGGTCACGCCCTGCTGCGCCAGCGTCTGGCCCGCCATCACGCGCGCCGCCACTTTCGCCAGCGGTACGCCGGTGGCTTTGGAGACGAACGGGACGGTACGTGCCGCACGCGGGTTCACTTCAATCAGGTAGACTTCGTTGTCTTTCACCGCGAACTGGACGTTCATCAGACCGCGAACCTGCAGCTCGAAGGCCAGCTTCTGCACCTGCTGGCGCATCACGTCCTGGATTTCCTGGCTCAGGGTGTACGCGGGCAGAGAACAGGCTGAGTCACCGGAGTGTACGCCTGCCTGCTCGATGTGCTCCATGATGCCGCCAATCAGCACCATTTCGCCGTCGCAGATGGCGTCCACGTCCACTTCAACCGCGTCGTCGAGGAAGCGGTCGAGCAGCACTGGCGCATCGTTGGACACGCTCACCGCGGTCTGGAAGTAGCGGCGCAGGTCGGCTTCGTCATACACGATTTCCATCGCGCGGCCGCCCAGTACGTACGAAGGACGCACCACCAGCGGGTAGCCAATCTCTTTCGCCTTCTCAACGGCCATCTCAATGGCGGTGACGGTGGCGTTCGCCGGCTGTTTCAGCTTCAGACGGTCAACCGCCTGCTGGAAACGCTCGCGGTCTTCCGCACGGTCAATCGCATCCGGGCTGGTACCGATAACCGGCACGCCTGCTGCTTCCAGCGCGCGCGCCAGCTTCAGCGGGGTCTGGCCGCCGTACTGCACGATAACGCCTTTTGGCTTCTCGATGCGCACGATTTCCAGCACGTCTTCCAGGGTAACCGGCTCGAAGTAGAGGCGGTCAGAGGTGTCGTAGTCGGTCGATACGGTTTCCGGGTTACAGTTGACCATGATGGTCTCGTAACCGTCTTCACGCAGCGCCAGGGAGGCGTGCACGCAGCAGTAGTCGAACTCAATGCCCTGGCCGATACGGTTTGGACCGCCGCCCAGCACCATAATCTTGTCGCGGTCGACGGACGGGTTCGCTTCGCACTCGTCTTCATAGGTGGAGTACATGTAGGCGGTGTCGGTCGAGAACTCCGCCGCACAGGTGTCCACACGCTTGTAGACCGGGTGCAGGTCATACTGGTCGCGCAGCTTGCGGATTTCCGCTTCACGCACGCCCGCCAGCTTAGCCAGACGCGCATCGGCGAAGCCTTTACGCTTCAGCACGCGCAGGAAGTCGGCGTCCAGGCCGGTGATGCCCAGCTCAGCCACCTGCTCTTCCAGACGCACCAGCTCTTCAATCTGCACCAGGAACCAGCGGTCGATGTTGGTCAGGTTGAACACGCCGTCGACGGACAGGCCCGCACGGAAGGCATCGGCGATGTACCAGATACGCTCTGCGCCCGCGTCTTTCAGCTCGCGACGGATTTTCGTCAGCGCTTCCGGGTCGTCCAGGCTCACTTTCGGGTCGAAGCCGGTCGCGCCCACTTCGAGGCCTCGCAGCGCTTTCTGCAGGGATTCCTGCTGCGTGCGGCCAATCGCCATCACTTCACCGACAGATTTCATCTGGGTGGTCAGGCGGTCGTTCGCGCCTGCAAATTTCTCGAAGTTGAAGCGTGGAATTTTGGTGACAACGTAGTCGATGGACGGCTCGAAGGACGCAGGCGTGCGGCCACCGGTGATGTCGTTCATCAGCTCGTCGAGGGTGTAGCCCACCGCCAGCTTCGCCGCCACTTTCGCAATCGGGAAGCCGGTCGCTTTAGAGGCCAGTGCGGAGGAACGGGACACGCGCGGGTTCATTTCGATAACAATCAGGCGACCGGTTTTCGGGTTAACGGAGAACTGCACGTTAGAACCGCCGGTTTCCACGCCGATTTCACGCAGTACCGCCATCGAGGCGTTACGCATGATTTGATACTCTTTGTCGGTCAGGGTCTGAGCTGGCGCAACGGTGATGGAGTCACCGGTGTGGATACCCATCGCATCGAAGTTTTCGATAGAGCAGACGATGATGCAGTTGTCGTTTTTATCACGCACCACTTCCATCTCGTACTCTTTCCAGCCAATCAGCGATTCATCAATCAGCAGCTCTTTGGTTGGGGAGAGATCCAGACCGCGTTCGCAAATCTCTTCGAACTCTTCGCGGTTGTAGGCGATGCCGCCGCCGGTGCCGCCCATGGTGAACGATGGACGGATGATGCACGGATAGCCCACGTCAGCCGCAACGGCCAGCGCTTCTTCCATGTTGTGTGCGATACCGGAGCGCGCGGTGTCGAGGCCGATTTTCTTCATCGCCACGTCGAAGCGGCGACGGTCTTCTGCTTTATCAATCGCGTCGGCGGTCGCACCAATCATGGTCACGCCGAACTCGGCCAGCACGCCCTGACGCTCCAGCTCCAGCGCACAGTTCAGCGCCGTCTGGCCGCCCATGGTTGGCAGCACTGCGTCCGGACGCTCTTTCTCGATGATTTTACGCACCACTTCCCAGTGAATCGGCTCGATGTAGGTTGCATCAGCCATTTCCGGGTCGGTCATGATGGTCGCCGGGTTAGAGTTCACCAGGATAACGCGGTAACCCTCTTCGCGCAGGGCTTTACACGCCTGCGCGCCGGAGTAGTCGAATTCACAGGCCTGGCCGATCACGATCGGGCCAGCGCCAAGGATCAGGATGCTTTTTATGTCTGTACGTTTTGGCATTGTCTTCTCGGCTCCTGATTATTTAGCGGTCTTACGGTATTGCTCGATAAGTTCGATGAAGTGATCGAACAGCGGCGCGGCGTCGTGTGGGCCCGGGCTGGCTTCCGGGTGGCCCTGGAAGCTGAACGCTGGCTTATCGGTACGGTGGATGCCCTGCAGGGTGCCATCGAACAGCGACTTGTGGGTCACACGCAGGTTAGCCGGCATTGAGGCTTCATCGACGGCAAAGCCGTGGTTCTGCGCGGTGATCATCACCGTGTTGTTATCGATGTCTTTCACCGGGTGGTTACCACCGTGGTGGCCGAACTTCATCTTAACGGTGTTCGCACCGCTCGCCAGGGCCAGCAGCTGATGGCCGAGACAGATGCCGAATACCGGGATGTCGGTTTCCAGGAAGGACTTAATGGCGGCGATAGCGTAATCGCACGGCGCCGGGTCGCCAGGGCCGTTGGACAGGAAAATACCGTCCGGATTCATCTTCAGCACGTCTTCGGCAGACGTTTGTGCCGGCACCACCGTCAGGCGGCAGCCGCGGTCAACCAGCATGCGCAGGATGTTGCGCTTGGCGCCGAAATCGTAGGCCACCACGTGGAACGGCAGCTCGCTCTCTTTTTTCGCTTCCGGCAGGTCGCCTGAAAGCGTCCAGCTACCCTGAGTCCAGCTGTAGGCTTCAGCGGTAGTCACTTCTTTCGCCAGGTCCATGCCGTTCAGGCCCGGGAAGGCTTTCGCTTTTTCCAGCGCCAGCGTCGCATCGAGGTTATCACCCGCGATGATGCAGCCGTTCTGTGCACCTTTCTCGCGCAGCAGACGCGTTAACTTACGGGTATCGATATCGGCAATCGCCACGATGTTATGGCGCTTCAGGTAAGAAGAGAGGTCTTCGGTATTGCGGAAGTTGCTGGCAATCAGCGGCAGATCGCGGATGACCAGGCCTTGCGCATGTACCTGAGAAGATTCTTCGTCAGCAGCATTGGTGCCGACATTGCCGATATGAGGATAAGTAAGAGTAACGATTTGGCGAGAATAGGAAGGATCAGTGAGGATTTCTTGATAACCGGTCATTGAAGTATTGAAAACGACTTCCCCAACCGCCGAACCCGTTGCCCCTATGGCCCGACCGATAAACTGGGTTCCGTCTTCCAGAACCAATAGCGCTGACTTAATCAAAACACCCTCCAGAGAATATTCACTCACTTTATTTGCATATTAATTCATAACCATGTCATGGATCAATGCAAATGTGTTGCCAGCGGATTTTTGGCAAACGGCGGCATTCTGGGGATTTGGTGGGTAAAAGTCAACTTAAAACGGATATTTTGTTTAGTCTTTTACAGGCCTGGCGAGAGGAATGCGGCTTAAGCGACAAAAAGATCAGGTAAATCACTGCGGAAAACGCTTGCGCGCCTGGTTTAATAAAAAATCAGCGGATGGAGCATCATAAAGTGGACCAAATGGTCAAAATTTACATTTCAGCAACGTCAAAACGAAGAAAGAGATAGGTTTTTATAGGCTAATGGGATTATTTACTTTGAAACACTCAAAATAAAAGGGCAATAAAGTATTGCCCTATGCAATCAAACAATTACGACTGCAATAACCACATCACGATGGGTAATAATGCTTACAAACTGTTGAGATCGAGCACGTCTCGCATATCAAAAAGGCCATCTTTCTTATTTTTCAGCCACAAAGCGGAGCGTACGGCGCCGTTAGCAAATGTCATTCGGCTGGAGGCTTTATGAGTAATCTCGACACGTTCGCCAATATCGGCGAACATCGCCGTGTGTTCGCCGACAATGTCACCCGCTCGCACGGTGGCGAAACCAATGGTGCCCGGTACGCGTTCGCCGGTGTGACCTTCGCGGGTATAGACCGCGCACTCTTTTAAATCTTTATCGAGTGCATGCGCAATCGCTTCGCCCATCGCCAGCGCCGTACCTGATGGCGCATCAACTTTGTAACGGTGGTGAGCTTCTACGATCTCAATATCGGTATAGTTGCCCATCACCTTCGCGGCCTTCTCCAGCAGCTTCAGCATGACGTTAACGCCCACGCTGAAGTTTGCGGCGAAGACAATCGCAATCTCTTTTGATGCATCCTGGATAGCCTGCTTACCCGCGTCGTCAAAACCGGTGGTGCCGATCACCATCCCCTTGCCGTGCTGACGGCAAAACGCCAGATGCGTGAGCGTCCCTTCCGGGCGGGTAAAATCGATGAAGACATCGAAGTCCTCTTTTACCGCCTCCAGGCTGCTTTGCACGGTAACGCCCGTGTGGCCTGCGCCCGCCAGCTCACCGGCATCGGTCCCCAGAAGTGAAGAACCTTCACGCTCCAGGGCCGCGCCAAGCGCGACGCCATCCATCTGAAGAGCCGCCTGAATAAGCTGACGGCCCATACGTCCACCCGCGCCCGCAATGGCGACACGGATCTGTGCATCATGCATAGTTATTCTCTTACGTTAAAATGATGTAAACCGTTTTCAGATTAACCAGCCTTGAGAAGCACTGCCAACTGAAAACACCGATAATTAGAATTTAACGTGAAACCGACTTAAATATCAGTAAAAGACATGATTTTGTCGTCACGATAAAGTAACGGTTAAAAAAAAGGCCAGCACAGGAGGTGCTGGCCTTTCATCAGAAAAGGGACTATTCGACTTCGCGGGCATCAATGCGCAGTTCTTTCGGGACTTCGAAAACGATGTTCTCCTCACGTCCTTCCAGCGGCACCGCTTCGCCACCGCCCAGCTCCTGCAAACGGGAAATGACGTTCTGAACCAGAATATCTGGCGCAGACGCCCCGGCCGTCACGCCGACACAGGCCGCATGCTTAACCCACGCTTCCTGAATATCCGACGCGTCATCAATCAGGAACGCTGCCTTCCCCATGCGCTGCGCCAGTTCGGCCAGGCGATTGGAGTTAGACGAGTTTTTGGAGCCGACCACCAGCACCACATCCGCCTGTTCAGCCAGTGCGCGCACCGCTTCCTGACGGTTAGTGGTCGCATAGCAGATATCATCTTTACGCGGACCGACGATTTTCGGGAAGCGCTGACGCAGGGCGTCAATCACGTCTGAGGTATCGTCTACGGAGAGCGTCGTCTGGGTCATAAACGACAGACGGGCTTCATTTTTCACGTTCAGCGTCAGGACATCTTCAGGCGACTCAACCAGATACATCCCCCCTTCCGGGTTGCTGTACTGGCCCATGGTGCCTTCAACTTCCGGGTGACCGGCGTGGCCAATCAGAATCGACTCTTCACCACGACGGCTGGCGCGCGCCACTTCCATATGCACCTTGGTCACCAGTGGACAGGTGGCATCGAATACGGTCAGATCGCGGCTTTTCGCTTCGTTACGTACCGCCTGGGAGACGCCGTGCGCGGAGAAGATCAGGATCGCGCCGTCCGGCACTTCGCTGATCTGCTCAATAAAGATGGCACCGCGCTCGCGCAGGCTGTCAACCACGTAGCGGTTATGCACCACTTCGTGACGCACATAAATCGGCGCGCCGTAAATCTCCAGCGCGTTTTCAACAATGCTGATAGCGCGGTCTACACCGGCGCAAAAGCCGCGCGGGTTAGCCAACAGGATCTGCATTTCAGGCCTCCAGTGCAGGATCGATTTCCAGCACTTCAACATCAAAATGAACGGTACGCCCGGCAAGCGGATGGTTGAAATCAACGGTAATCGAATCGCCGTTGATTTCGCGGATCACGCCAGGCATTTCGCTGCCGTCCATAGCGGTAAAGAGCATAATCGCCCCGATTTCCGGTTCACCCGCGTCCACGAACTCACGGCGCGAGAAATACTGGATCAGATCGGGACTTGGCACGCCAAACGCGGCATCCGGCTCCAGCGAAAAGGCTTTTTTCTCACCCTCTTTCAGACCGAGAAGCTGCTGCTCAAGACCTTCAGACAGGGAAGTATCGCCAAGACGAAACAGGGCCGGTTTGCCGTTATTGCGGGTGGATTCGGCCGTGGAGCCGTCATCCAGCTTCAGCGTGAAGTGAACGAGAACCGCGCTGTTGCTCTGTACGGATTTAGACATGCAAATTGCTCGCTTGTTTTGCCCGGTGGCGCTGCGCTTGCCGGGCCTACATTAACCGTAGGCCGGGTAAGCGCAGCGCCACCCGGATGGTTTTTACGCCTGCTCTTTCGCGGCGGGTTTCGGCAAGAAGCCTTCCAGCACGATTAACGCCGCACCGATGCAAATAGCGCTATCGGCGAGGTTAAAGGTCGCGAAGTGCCAGTCGCCGACGTAGAAGTCGATCATATCGACCACAAAACCGTGCCACAGGCGGTCAAACAGGTTGCCCAGCGCGCCGCCAATGATCAGCGCGTAGGCGATGTTATTCAGCTTTTGTGTGGCCTTCGAGCGGTACATCAGCACCGCCAGGATCACGCAGATACCGAGAGCGATACCCGCAAAGAACCAGCGCTGCCAGCCACCGCTATCGGCAAGGAAACTGAACGCTGCGCCGTAGTTACGTGCGTAGTGCAGGTTAAGTGACGGGAACAGCGGAACCGTCTCCCCCAGAGCAAAATTCTGGAGGATCAGGAACTTGCTGCCCAGATCGATAATCAGCACCACCACAACCAGCCACAGCCAGCGCAGTCCTGTTGAACAGAGAGTTTTACTCATCAGGCAAACTTACGTTTTTCGCCGTCACCGGCGACGTTGCTTACACAGCGTCCGCAGATGTCTGCGTGTTCCGCCACCTGACCGACATCGGTGGTGTAATGCCAGCAGCGCGGGCATTTCTCACCGTCGGCTTTGCTCAGCGCGACTTTCAGTCCTTTGAGCAGTTCGCTCTGCTGAGCATCAGCAGAAGCCTCGGCATAATCCGCAACTTTCGCACCGGAGGTCAACAGGACAAATCGTAATTCATCGCCCAGCGCCGTCAGCTTCGCCGCCAGCTCCGGTTCAGCGTACAGCGTGACTGCCGCTTCCAGAGAGCCGCCGACTTTCTTATCTGCACGCGCCTGCTCGATAACCTTGTTCACTTCGCCACGCACTTTCAGCAGCTCGTCCCAGAAGGCATCGTTCATCGCTTCGGTGCTGGAGAGGTCGAACAGACCTTCGTACCACTCGCCGGTGAAGACATACTTCTCGCGGTCGCCCGGCAGGTAACCCCAGATTTCATCCGCGGTGAAGGACATAATCGGCGCCATCCAGCGTACCAGCGCTTCTGCGATATGGAACAGCGCGGTCTGGCAGCTACGACGCGCCACGCTATCCGCTTTCGCGGTGTACTGGCGGTCTTTGATGATGTCGAGGTAGAACGAGCCCATCTCAATGGAGCAGAAGCGCATCAGGCGCTGCACCACTTCGTGGAAGTCATAAGACTCATAGGCCTTCAGGATATCTTCCTGCGCCGCTTTCGCGCAGCCTACCGCCCAGCGGTCCAGCACGACCATCTCTTCCGGTTTCACCATGTCTTTTGCCGGATCGAACCCGTTCAGGTTCGCCAGCAGGAAGCGCGCGGTGTTACGGATACGACGATAGCTGTCGGCAGCACGTTTCAGGATCTCGTCAGATACCGCCATTTCGCCGGTGTAGTCAGTCGACGCCACCCACAGACGCAGAATGTCTGCGCCCAGCTTGTTCATCACGTCCTGCGGAGAAACGGTGTTACCGATAGATTTGGACATCTTACGGCCCTGACCATCCACGGTGAAACCGTGAGTCAGTACCTGACGGTAAGGCGCTTTACCCTTCATGGCGGTAGAGATCATCAGAGATGACATGAACCAGCCGCGGTGTTGGTCAGAGCCTTCCAGATACATATCGGCAGCGTGGCCGGCAAACTCCGGACGCACGTCCACCACGGAGGAGTGGGTCGATCCGGAGTCAAACCACACGTCCAGGGTATCCGGCACTTTCTCGTAATTGTCTGCGTCAGCGCCCAGGATGTCGCGGGCGTCGAGATCCCACCACGCCTGAATGCCGTCAACTTCGACGCGCTTCGCCACTTCTTCCATCAGTTCCAGGGTGTTCGGGTGCAGCTCCTGCGTCTCTTTATGTACGAACAGAGACATCGGTACGCCCCAGGTACGCTGACGGGAGATACACCAGTCAGGACGGTTAGCCACCATGGATTCGATACGCGCCTGGCCCCAGTCAGGGATCCACTGCACGCCTTTGATCTCTTTCAGAGACTGCTCGCGCAGGCCCTTCTGATCCATGCTGACGAACCACTGCGGGGTCGCACGGAAGATGATCGGGGTCTTGTGACGCCAGCAGCACGGATAGCTGTGCTGCATTTTTTCAACGTGCAGCAACGCGCCGCTGGTGCGCAGCATGTCGACGATGATGTCGTTCGCTTTGAAGACGTTGATGCCGTCCAGCGCCGGGTAGGTGCCAGGCAGGTAAGATCCGTCCGGGCCCACCGGGTTAGCGATTTCAAGACCGTACTTCAGGCTGATGTTGTAGTCGTCAGGACCGTGGCCACCGGCGGTATGCACCGCACCGGTACCCGCTTCCAGCGTCACGTGGTCGCCCAGAATCGCCGGAACGTCGAAGTCCAGGAACGGGTGCTTGAAGCGCATCAGCTCCAGCGCGTCACCTTTCACGGTGCCCAGCACGGTGTAGTCGGTGATATGCGCACGCTTCAGCACGCTTTCAACCAGATCTTTCGCCAGGATAACCGCCTGACCTTCAACCTGAACCAGCGCGTATTCGAACTCACCGGACAGGGAGATCGCGCGGTTCGCAGGCAGGGTCCACGGGGTGGTGGTCCAGATAACCAAAGAGATTGGGCCGTTAACGGACGACACGCCAAATTTGGCCTTCACCGCATCCTGATCGACGGCCTGGAAGGCCACGTCGATAGATGGAGAGGTTTTGTCGTAATACTCCACTTCCGCTTCTGCCAGCGCAGAGCGGCAGTCCACGCACCAGTGCACCGGCTTAGCGCCTTTGTGCAGGTGGCCGTTACCGATGATTTTACCCAGCGCACGAATGATGTTGGCTTCAGTTTTGAAGCCCATGGTCAGGTACGGGTGCGACCAGTCGCCCAGCACGCCCAGACGGATGAAGTCAGCGCGCTGACCGTCAACCTGCGTAGCGGCGTATTCGCGGCACTTCGCACGAAACTCGGCGGCGGTGAACTTCTCACCCGGCTTGCCGAACTCCTGCTCAACTTTCAGCTCGATTGGCAGACCGTGGCAGTCCCAGCCCGGAACGTAAGGCGAGTCATATCCCGCGAGGCCTTTGGACTTCACGATAATGTCTTTCAGAATCTTGTTAACCGAGTGACCAATATGAATGCTGCCATTCGCATATGGAGGGCCATCATGCAGAATGAAGGATTTTTTGCCTTTTTTGGCTGCACGAATGATGCCGTACAGGTCATCATCGGTCCAACGCGCCAGCATTCCCGGTTCGCGCTTGGCGAGATCGCCGCGCATCGGGAACCCTGTTTCCGGCAAATTCAGGGTTGATTTATAGTCACTCATCAGATTCTCGGTTCCGTATTTATCACGTAGGCAGTTAAGCCGGGTTCAAAGCCCAAAAAACTCGCGGGCCGTCAATTCATCTCGCGCAATTTGCGCTTTGAGTTCATCCAGCGAACCAAATCGCTGCTCGTTGCGTATTTTTTTACGCAGTATCACATCTATATGGCGACCATACAGGTCCATTACAACGTCCAGCAGGTGCACTTCCAGCTGTTGACGCACACCGGCGACGGTCGGACGCGTGCCAATATTGGCGACGCCGTAAAACGGCTTATCGCCCAGTCCTGCCACTTCCACCGCATACACCCCTTTAACCGGGGAAACCTGACGACGCAGCGGTATATTCGCCGTCGGGAAGCCTATCGTGCGGCCCAGCGCATCGCCATGGACCACGCGGCCAGAGATGGTGAACGGATGCCCCAGCAGGGTTTCCGCCGTCTCCAGCTCGTCATCGGCCAGTGCCCGGCGAACCGCCGTGCTGCTGACGCGCACGCCGCCCTCACAGAAGGTCATCGCGCTGGTGACGTCAAACCCGTACTCCAGACCAGCCTTCTGTAATAGCAAGAAATCGCCCTGACGACCAGCGCCAAAGCGGAAATCATCGCCCACGGCGAGAAACTGTACGCCAAGACGCTTAACCAGCAGGTCGCTGACAAAATTTTGTGCTGTCAGCGCGGCAAAGCGGCGATCGAAACGTACACACAATACGTAGTCCACACCGGACTCTGCCAGGTAGCGCAACTTCTCGCGCAGGCGAGTGAGACGGGCGGGAGATTTATCACCCGCGAACAGCTCCAGCGGCTGCGGTTCGAAAATCATCACCACAACGGGCAGGCCACGGGCCTCCCCTTCTTTACGCAATCCCTGCAACAGCGCCTGATGACCACGATGCACGCCGTCGAAATTACCAATGGTCAGCACGCACCCGTGTGGCGCGCTACTGAGATTATGTATGCCGCGTATCAGCTTCATGTCTGGCTCAAAACAGTGAAAATCGCCAAAGTATACCTTGTACAACGGTTAAGGTTAACCGGCGATTGTTCGTGCAAAACAGAAAGCCGTAATGATTTCATCAGGCTGACCTTTCGCAGCGAAAAAATCTGCTCGTGAACTGCGATTTTTATGCCGAAAGGCTGTATTCAGGGAAGACAAGCTGGTAGAATCCTGCGCCATCACTACGTAACGTAGCGTCGCTAATTAACGGCGCTTATTTGCACAAATCCATTGACAAAAGAAGGCAAAGAGGGCATATTCCTCGGCCTTTGAATTGTCCACATAGATCATATTTGGGAGTTGGACTTGGCTAATATCAAATCAGCTAAGAAACGTGCCGTTCAGTCTGAAAAGGCTCGTAAGCACAACGCAAGCCGTCGCTCTATGATGCGTACTTTCATCAAGAAAGTATACGCAGCAATCGAAGCAGGCGACAAAGCTGCAGCGCAGAACGCATTTAACGAAATGCAACCAATCGTGGATCGTCAGGCTGCTAAAGGTCTGATCCACAAAAACAAAGCAGCGCGTCATAAAGCAAACTTGACTGCGCAGATCAACAAACTGGCTTAATCGCTACTTGTTGTTGCTTGTTTAAAGAACCCGCTTAACGCGGGTTTTTTTATGTCTTCAGATTGCCGGTGGCGTAAACAGCGCTGAATAGTCGCGGTTACAGATTCGCTGTACCGCCGGGTGCTGAATCATTCTTTCGGCAAATATGGCGTGATACTCCTCCATCACGTTATCCACTCTGCCTATCTCCGTAATCTTATCGTCCGAATAGAGATCGTGCGCGTACAGCGTCGGCGCAACGAAGATCGCGTTATGCGCTTCGCCAAAGGCTTTCATCAGCGCCGCATCGTCGAACTCACCGAGTATCTCCACGTTCAGCCCCTGCGAGTTAAACCAGTTGAGCAGCTTGCGTCCGAGCATGGAGCGCCTTCCCGGCACCAGCAGGCGACGCTCTTCCAGGCACGCGGGGAACGGTTTTTCCGGCGGCGGATTAATACACCAGAAGCTGACGCCGCATTCGCCAATCTTCACCGAGAACAGCCCTTCCTGCTGGGTGGAGTCAATCGGGCAGTCCGAGATAATCATATCCAGCTTGTGCTGGCTGAGCTGTTCCAGCAGCATCTCATGGGTGGATTCAAAGCAGCGCAGATGGATTTGCTCATCTTCCACCACCGCCGCATCCAGCACGCCGCTCACCAGCCGCTTGGACAGCGCATCCGCCACGCCAACATCAAAGAGCAGGTTCGACTCTTTGCGGTAGTTGACGATATCCAGCATCTCCTGGCTCAGGGTGAACATTTTGTCCGCATAGCGGAAAACCAGCTCACCCAGTTCGCTGGGTTCAATCCCGCGCCCCTTACGCTTGAACAGCTTACCCTGCAGGCGCTCTTCCAGCGCCTTGATTTGCCCGGTGATGGTTTGCGGCGTCAGGTAGAGCGCCTCTGCTGCCCCCACCACCGAGCCCTGTTTATAGACGTGCCAGAAGTAGTAAAGATGGTTGTAATTCAAATGAGACATCGCGTCTTCTCTCCCTGAGTGTGTATCGGGAGAAGGATCGCCTCCTCCCGGTGTTCCGTTATGCCCGGACGGCCTGTCCGGACAATTTCACCTTCAACAAGGTATAACCGATTACCGCGGCCAGTAATGACCCGATGAGGATGCCGAGTTTCGCCCAGACGATAAGCTCAGGCGCATGCGCACCAAACGCCAGCGTCGAGATAAAGATCGACATCGTAAACCCGATGCCACACAGCACGCCGACGGCCATAATCTGCTTAAAGGTGGTGCCGTGCGGCAAAGAGGCCAGCTTCAGCTTCGTCGCCAGCCAGCAGAAGAGACTAATACCCAGCGGCTTGCCGATAAACAGCCCGGCAATAATGCCCAGCGGCAGCACGGACGTTAGCCCGTCCAGCGTCACGCCACCCAGCGACACACCGGCGTTGGCAAACGCAAACAGCGGCAGGATCATAAAGGCGACCCACGGGTGCAGCACATGCTCCAGCTGTTTGGCAGGCGACTTGCCGTCCTGCGGCTTCAGCGGTACGAAGAAGCCGACGATCACGCCCGCCAGCGTGGCGTGCACGCCTGATTTCAGCACCGCCGTCCATAGCACCATCCCCACGAGGATGTATATACCGATACGGCGAACATTGAAGATGTTCAGCAGCGCCAGCACCGCAATCGCCCCGGCGGCCACGCTCAGGGACAGGATCGACAGATCGCTGGTGTAGAACAGTGCGATAATCACAATGGCACCCAGGTCATCGATGATCGCCAGCGCCATCAGGAAGATTTTCAGGGCTACCGGCACGCGGCTTCCCAGTAAGGCCAGCACCCCGAGGGCAAAGGCGATATCCGTCGCAGCCGGGATCGCCCAGCCGTGACGTGCAATCGGATCCTGCCAGGTGAACGCCAGGAAGAGCAGAGCCGGCACCACCATCCCGCCGAGCGCGGCAATCACCGGGAACGCCGCGCGCTGGCGGCTGGCAAGCGAGCCCAGTACCAGCTCACGCTTAACCTCAAGCCCGACGAGCAGGAAGAACACCGCCATCAGCGCATCGTTGATCCACAGCAGCATGTTCTTGTTAATTTCCAGCGCCCCGACCTTCAGCTCAACGGGCGTTTCCAGAAATGCATGGTAGAGTTCCTGCGTGATGCCAAGGTTAGCCAGCACCATCGCGGCCGCAGCGGCAATAATCAGGATCACGCCGCCGGACGCCTCACTGCTAAAAAAACGGTGTAGTAATTTCACTTTAATTCTCTCTGTTACAACAATACCTCGATAAAACCATAATACCAAGCCAAATAACTCGATAAAAACAGATTAATATTGAGTATAGATTCAGTTTTACCGAGCAATACCCGTAAATAGAAAAAGCCCGGAATCGCTTCCGGGCTTTTGCGGATGAAAATCTGAGAACAGATTAACGGGTCAAATCATCGAAGAATTTTTTGACGCCATCGAAGAAGCTTTTGGAACGCGGGCTGTTTTTCTCACCCGTCGGGCCACCAAAGCTCTCCTGCAGCTCTTTCAGCAGCTGTTTCTGCTTGTCGTTCAGGCCAACCGGCGTTTCAACGACGACGCGGCACAGCAGGTCGCCCTGCGCACCACCGCGAACGGACTTAACGCCTTTCCCTCGCATGCGGAACAGCTTACCGGTCTGGGTTTCGCCTGGCACTTTCAGGTTCACGCGACCATCCAGCGTCGGCACTTCGATTTCACCGCCCAGTGCCGCCATCGCGAAGTTGATCGGCACTTCGCAGTACAGGTTATTACCTTCGCGCTCGAAGATGGCGTGCTGCTTCACCTGCACCTGAACGTACAGATCGCCTGCCGGTGCGCCGTGTTCACCTGCTTCACCTTCACCCGCCAGACGAATGCGGTCGCCCGTATCGACGCCAGCCGGGATTTTAACGGAGAGGGTCTTGGTTTTCTCAACGCGACCGTGGCCGTGGCATTTGGTGCACGGATCTTTAATCAGCGTACCGCGACCGTGACAGTGCGGACAGGCCTGCTGTACCGCGAAGAAGCCCTGACGCATCTGTACCTGACCAGAGCCGTGACAGGTTGGACAGGTCTGAGGCTGTGTACCTGCTTTCGCGCCGCTGCCGTGGCAAACGTCACACTCTTCCAGCGTCGGAATACGGATCTCTTTGGTGACACCGCGGACGGCCTCTTCCAGCGTCAGCTCCATGTTGTAGCGCAGGTCCGCGCCGCGCGCCGCGCGCTGACGACCACGGCCACCGCCGAAGATGTCGCCAAACACATCGCCAAAGATATCGCTGAAGTCAGCGCCGCCGCCAAAGCCGCCGCCACCGAATCCACCGCCGCCCATGCCGCCCTGTTCAAAGGCTGCGTGACCGTACTGGTCATAGGCCGCACGTTTTTGTGCATCGGTCAGGACTTCGTAGGCTTCTTTGATCTCTTTAAATTTGGCTTCAGCCTCTTTATCACCCTGGTTACGGTCCGGGTGGAATTTCATGGCCAGGCGCTTATACGCCTTTTTGATTTCACGCTCTTCCGCAGTTTTCGGAACGCCTAAAATCTCGTAATAGTCTTGCTTTGCCATTGGTTTTTTTAAGCCCCTTAACATGCGAGCACGGGCGTGGAGAGTTCTCCTACGCCCGTGCCGATTAATTACCCTGCATCAGGGCGATTATTTTTTATCTTTAACTTCTTCGAACTCAGCGTCGACAACGTCGTCGTCTTTCGCGTTGTTCGCTGAAGCGTCAGCGCCCGCCTGCTGTTGAGCGTGCTGCTGCTGAGCGATTTCCATCAGCTTCTGAGAAGCCTGCGCCAGTTCCTGCATCTTCGCTTCGATGTCCGCTTTGTCTTCACCTTTCAGTGAGGATTCCAGCGCACTCAGTGCAGCTTCGATAGCAGTCTTGTCTTCCGCTGGCAGTTTATCGCCTGCTTCTTCAACCTGCTTACGGGTGCTGTGCAGCAGATGGTCACCCTGGTTACGGGTCTGAACCAGCTCTTCGAACTTACGGTCGGATTCCGCGTTAGCTTCGGCATCGCGAACCATTTTTTCGATTTCCGCTTCGTTCAGGCCAGAAGATGCCTTGATGGTGATCTTCTGCTCTTTACCGCTGTTTTTGTCTTTCGCAGACACGTGCAGGATACCGTCAGCATCGATGTCGAAGGTCACTTCGATCTGCGGCATGCCGCGCGGTGCCGGGTTAATACCGTCCAGGTTGAACTGACCCAGAGATTTGTTATCCGCCGCACGCTTACGCTCACCCTGAATCACATGGATGGTTACCGCAGACTGGTTGTCTTCAGCGGTAGAGAACACCTGGCTGTGTTTCGTCGGGATGGTGGTGTTTTTGTTGATGAGCGCAGTCATCACACCGCCCATGGTTTCGATACCCAGAGACAGCGGGGTAACGTCCAGCAGCAGTACGTCTTTAACTTCACCGGTCAGTACGCCACCCTGAACCGCAGCACCGATTGCAACTGCTTCGTCCGGGTTAACGTCTTTACGTGGCTCTTTACCAAAGAACTCAGCCACTTTCTTCTGAACCATTGGCATACGGGTCTGACCACCGACCAGGATAACGTCCTGGATATCGGATACGGACAGGCCAGCATCCTGCAGAGCAACTTTCAGCGGCTCGATAGAACGGTTCACCAGGTCTTCTACCAGGCTTTCCAGTTTCGCACGGGTCACTTTGATGTTCATGTGTTTAGGACCGGTCGCGTCTGCAGTGATGTATGGCAGGTTCACGTCGGTCTGCTGAGCGGAAGACAGCTCGATCTTCGCTTTCTCAGCGGCTTCTTTCAGGCGCTGCATAGCCAGCGGGTCGTTACGCAGGTCAATGCCCTGATCTTTCTTGAACTCGTCAACGAGGTAGTTGATCAGACGGGTATCGAAGTCTTCACCACCCAGGTGGGTATCACCGTTGGTTGCCAGAACTTCGAAGGTTTTTTCGCCGTCAACTTCGTCGATTTCGATAATAGAGATATCGAAGGTACCACCACCCAGGTCGTAAACCGCGATAGTACGGTTGCCGACTTCTTTATCCAGACCGTAAGCCAGAGCAGCCGCGGTTGGTTCGTTGATGATACGTTTTACTTCCAGACCTGCGATACGGCCAGCATCTTTGGTTGCCTGACGCTGAGCATCGTTGAAGTAGGCAGGTACGGTGATAACAGCTTCAGTTACCGGCTCACCCAGGTAATCTTCAGCGGTTTTTTTCATTTTCTTCAGCACTTCAGCAGAAATCTGCGGTGGTGCAGTTTTAGCGCCTTTCACATCAAGCCATGCATCGCCGTTATCTGCCGCGATGATTTTGTAAGGCATGATGGAAACGTCACGCTGAACTTCTTCGTCCTGGAAGCGGCGACCGATCAGGCGTTTAATCGCAAACAGGGTGTTTTGCGGGTTTGTCACTGCCTGACGTTTAGCCGGCTGACCAACCAGAGTTTCACCATCCTGGGTATAAGCAATGATAGAAGGCGTGGTGCGATCGCCCTCGGCGTTCTCCAGCACGCGTGCAGTAGTGCCATCCATAATCGCTACACAAGAGTTGGTAGTACCCAGGTCGATACCAATAATTTTACCCATCTAAACGTCTCCACTAAAAATTCAGTCAACATGTGGTTGTGTACCTGTAATAAGGGCAGAACGTGCTTTTTCAACTGCCCAGATTTGATTTTTTTCAGGTCCACACACTGCGGTTGACTACAAGATGGGGTCGCGACGGCATCCATCAAGGGGGAATGATAAAAAAAATTTTAATTTCACCCTGATGAGATCATAGACGCCATCGATTGCGCCCATTATGATGCCGCGCCCAGTCAGGGAGAACTGACGCGGGTTTAACCATTTCACCATATTAATGATGATTTTTTTGAGGACTTATGGGCAACACTAAGTTGGCTAATCCGGCTCCGCTGGGCCTGATGGGTTTTGGCATGACCACTATCCTGCTGAACCTGCACAATATCGGGATGTTCCCGATGGATGGCATCATCCTGGCGATGGGCATTTTTTACGGCGGTATCGCGCAAATCTTCGCGGGCCTGCTGGAATATAAGAAAGGCAATACCTTCGGCTTAACCGCATTCACCTCTTACGGTTCTTTCTGGCTGACCCTGGTTGCCATTCTGCTGCTGCCTAAAATGGGCATGGCAGACGCGGCAAACGCCCACTTCCTGGGCGTTTATCTGGGCCTGTGGGGCATCTTCACCCTGTTCATGTTCTTCGGTACCCTGAAAGGCAACCGCATGCTGCAGTTCGTCTTCCTGAGCCTGACCGTCCTGTTCGCCCTGCTGGCGATTGGTCACCTGGTGGATAACGAAGGCATCGTTCATGTTGCAGGCTGGATTGGTCTAGTTTGCGGCGCAAGCGCTATCTACCTGGCAATGGGTGAAGTGCTGAACGAGCAGTTTGACCGCACCGTTCTACCGATTGGTGAAAAACACTGATCCCTCTGTCGTGCCCGCCTCGCGGGCACGACATTCCCCCGCCTGACGAAGCCAAAATCCTAATACCAGCCCCATCAGCGAGAGTGCGAGTACATACCAGGCTGGCGCCATCGGCGACACGCCCATCAGCACGGTGACCGCAATCGGCGTCAGCCCACCGAAAATGGCATACGACACGTTGTAAGAGAACGAGATCCCGGTGAAACGAACTTCCGGCGGGAATGCTCGCACCATGACGTAAGGCACAGCCCCCACTACGCCCACGCACAGCCCTACCACGCCGTACAGCAGGAACAGCTGTTCAGGATGGCTGCCCGCCAGATGGTAAAACGCCCAGCTTGATGCGGCCAGTAGCAGGCTACCGACGATAAAGGTAACGCTGGCACCAAAACGATCTGCCGCCAGCCCGGCGGCCAGACAGCCAAAGCAGAGCATGATTGTCGCGATACTGTTCGCCTGTAGCGTCACGGCAGGGGCGAAGCCGTATTGTTTTTGCAGCCAGACCGGGGACATCAATATCACCACCACAATGCCCGCCGAGAGCAGCCAGGTCAGCAGCATCGATACCACCACCGCTTTTTTATGGCGTACCACAACCGCCTTCACCGGCAGCTCCTGCGCCAGCGCTTTGCGCTGCTGCATCTCGAGGAAAATCGGCGTCTCCTGCAGCCAGCGGCGCAGGTACATCGCGACCAGACCAAACGCTCCGCCCAGCAGGAACGGAATACGCCAGCCCCAGTCGTGCACGGCCTGCTGCGTCATGCTGGTATTCACAATTGTTGCGACCACCGAGCCGAGCAGGATCCCGACCGTCAGCCCCGCCGTTAAGGTTCCGCAGGCGATACCAATGCGGCGCACGGGAACATGTTCCGCGACAAACACCCACGCGCCCGGCACTTCACCGCCAATCG
>NZ_QPFW01000176.1:0-21188 GCF_008122455.1 Enterobacter sp. C6 | reverse complement strand
CGTCGTCTTTCTCAATCAGCGGCGGCGGCTTGCGGGGCTCCACGTCCGGCAGAAGATAGTTCATCAGCGCGCTCAGGCACACCGCCATCACGCTCGCTTCGATGTTGGAAAACAGCAGCGTGTGCCAGTTGGTGGTGGGGTAGCTCATAAAGTTGAGCATCACGCTCTGGCACACCACGCCCATGGACCCGAACAAAAACAGCGGCCCTTTACTCATAAAGCGAAAGCGCATCACGTACAGGGCGAAGACCACCAGCGTCATGATGACCGGCCATTGCGCCAGATAGCCGATGATAATCACCATTTCGACGCAGTTGAGCGATGCGCTGAAGATAAACTGCTTCGCCACGTGGCGGTTAAACACCGGCACCAGCGACAGCAGCATAATCGGGTAGACCACGAAAAATACGCCATAGCTGGTGTTGTAGAAGCTGGAGATGCTGAGCGCAATCATCCCGGCAAAGACGATGCGCAGGGTCTGGCGAAAGTCGTTTGCCGTATAGACGATGTTGCCGTGCGGGGTAAACACCCGCGCCAGGGTAGTAATAGACATCGAACTAATAAACATAGTGAAGCAGGCTCACCAGGTGGATCTGCATCCCGGAGAAGAAGCGCGCAAACGGCCCCTCGCTGTTGTAGAGCTGCACGGTCGCGCGGGCGCCGGTCGGCAGATGCTTCGGCAGCGCCTCGTCCAGCGTCACGTGAATGCGCATCCGCTGAGCGTCGCGCACCCAGCGGTTGGAGGTTTCCGGCTCGGAGAGCTGGCCGTTTACCGCCTCCTGACCGGCAAGGATCCCCGCGTCGCTGCTGGTGACGTGGGCGCGGAAAACGTGCCCCGGGAAAGAGTCGAACACCACGGCGGCGTCGGTGCCCTGATGGGTATGGCGCAGGCTCTTCTCGCGGAAATCGGCCACGATGTCGGTCTGGTTGTTCACCAGCGCCAGCGCGGCGGAACCGGATGAAGCGTAGAAGCCGGGGCTCAACTGCAGGTTACTGACCGTGCCGTCCGCCTGGGCGTAGACCTTCGTCCAGCCGAGGTTCAGCTCTGCTTCATCCAGCGCGTTACGGTATTTTTGCAGCGTCACGTTGCGGTGCTCGTCCCGCTCGCCGCGCTGGATACGCAGGTTCTGAATGTTGGCCTGAATTGAGCTGACGGACTGTTCGCTGCTCTGCCAGGTCGTGCGGACTTTATCCAGATCCGCCTGCGAGACGTTCTGCAGCGTGCTCAGCTTCTGGTAGCGATCAAAAGTCACTTTGTCGTTACGCGCGGTCAGCACGGCGGTTTTCAGGCTGGCCTGCGCGGCGGCGATCTGCGCGTCCAGCTGTTCGTTGGACAGGCGTGCCTGCTCGAGCGCGATTTGCGCCGCTTCCACCTTATTGCGAAACGGCGTGTCATCGAGCTCAAACAGCAGATCGCCTCTCTTCACCTGGCTATTGTTGTGGACATGTACCGCCGCCACATAGCCGGAGACGCGCGGAGACACCGGCGTCACCACGCGCATCACGGTGGAGTCCGGCGTCAGCGGGATCCAGATATCCGCGACGATAAAGTAGACAAACATCAGCAGGAAAGAGGCAATACTCACCCTTACCCAGCGGGCAAACTTTTGTTCAGGGGTCATTATTTTTCGGTCTTGTTATCTTCTTCGCGGATTGTCCGCAAATTGCAGGCGATTTGATTCAACGTGGCGCTGAAAATGTCGAGATGTTCCGGCGCGATGTTTTGCGATACGCGCGCCTGATACGTCTCAATCACCTGAGTGAGCCTTTGTAACAGGGCTTTTCCCTCAGGCGTCAGCGTCAGAAGCCGGATGCGCTTGTCATAAGGCGATACGGCGCGCAGCAGGTATCCCTGCTTTTCCAGCTGTGTCAGGGTGCGCATCAGCGGCGGCAGTTCAATGCCCTGCACCTCCGCCAGCTCACTCATTGAGACGTTATCCCCGAGCTGATGCAGCTGCATCATCACCGTCCAGCTCGACTGGGTTAACCCGGTATCGAGAATGGCCTCGTCGATGACGGCACGCCACTGGCGCACGATCATCGCCATCCGCATGCCCATCGGCCTGCGGCAGAACAGTTCTTCTTCACTCATGGGGAAACCTCTCGTCAGACGCGGCCAAGATAATAGTTATCAGGGTAACTATCAAGAAACGAGAGGCGAAAGCGCAGGAATTGCGAAAAGGGGGGTTCTCCCTCTCCCTGTGGGAGAGGGTCGGGGTGAGGGCATCAGCCCGCAGCGGCGTTTAGCGGCTAAAATGCTTCCTGACGGCACTTTTCCCCGACGCCGTCACCACCACCTCCCGATACCCCGCCACCCGCTGGATCCAGCCTTTACTTTCAAGATGGTCGAGCAGCAACGCGCCGGCTTCTCCGCCCAGGTGAAACCGCCGCTCGCTCCAGTCCAGGCAGGCGCAGCAGGCCTTCCGGCGCGGATGCGCGCTTAACGAAATGCCGAGCGTCAGGAACTGCTCCCGGCCATAGAGTGTCAACGCTGAACCGTCGGCCTCCAGCCAGCCTTCCGCCTGCATGAAATCATAGATCTGCACCGCCACCGCGCCTGCGAGATGGTCGTAGCAGGTCCGGGCTTCGCGCATGGCTTTCGGCGCGCTGGTTTCCGGTGGGGTAATGCGGCTCCAGGAGAGCCCCATCATCTGCTCCACCAGCGCCGCCACGTCGTGCCCGGCAAGACGATAATAGCGATGCCGCCCTTGCGACAGGCAGGTAATCAGTTGCCCTTCAACCAGCCGGGAGAGATGCCCGCTGGCGGTCGACGGCGCAACGTCAGCCGCCGCGCTCAGTTCGGTGGCCGTCCACGCCCGTCCGTCCATCAGGGCACAGAGCATCTTCACGCGCGACGGATCGGCCATTGCTGCCGCCACCGCGGCAATCGCCTTTTCCAGCAACGCGCTGTTGTCAGGGGGTAAACTCGTCTTAAGCATGGGCCGCCCAGGGTTCGGTGATCTCAGCGGCCAGCTTATCATCATCCGTCAGCAGAATAAGGTGATTCGCATGGTCACTGTACTGAGTCAGGATAGACACACCGCGTGCCGCCAGCGCCGCCGCGATCTCGCCCAGCTCGCCAGGGCGTTCCTGCTTAAGCTTTCTGATCACCGGCTGTCGCACCGCCTGTACGGTAAACCCGGCGTCGAGCAGCACGCGTCGCGCTTTTTCCCCGTCTTCCACCAGGAAATGGGCATGTGTACCAAATACGCCACCGCCCTCCAGCCCCACGCCGTTGCGGCCCAGCAGCTGCCCAAAGCGCGCCAGTTCACCCGGGATATCGCGAAAAATGACATGAACGTCATACATCGGCATGCCCTCCGGTTTCAGAGGTATATTCCCGCACGAGCTGCACCACCCGAATGCGGTAGTACGCAAAAATCGACTCCCGTCCTTCGGCCTGCGCCGCCTGATGAAAGACGTTCTGCTTCCAGCGGCGGACGGCCTCTTCATCCCGCCACCAGGAAAGGGAGAGGATTTTGCCGTCGGTCGTCAGGCTCTGGAACCGCTCGATATCAATAAAACCGTCAATGTCCGCCAGCAAAGGCTTAAGCTCTGCGGCAAGCTGAAGATAGCGCGCCTGATGGGCAGGCGCGGCTTTGGCTTCGAAAAGGACTGCGATCATGGTTTTCTCTCCGTTGTGATGTTGGGGAGAGAATGCAGGAGGGAAAAGCACAATGCTTCGGCAAGGAGCGAAGTGTTGTGCCGGATGGCGCTGCGCTTATCCGGCCTACGGGCTCATGTAGGCCCGGTAAGCGCAGCGCCACCGGGCAGGTTTTATCCCACAATCGACCGCGGCTCCATAAACGCCCGGATCCCCCACTCGCCCATCTCGCGCCCCAAACCGGAGTGCTTAAACCCGCCGAACGGCGCTTTCGGTTCATGGGCCAGGGTGTTCACCAGCACGCGACCGGAAACAATCTGCTGCGCCACGCGTCGCGCGCGGTCAACATCGCCGCCCAGCACCATCGCGCTCAGGCCGTAGTCGGTGTCGTTGGCAATGGCGATCGCCTCCGCCTCGTCCTGATAAGGGATTACGCACAGCACCGGGCCGAAGATCTCGTCGCGGGCAACGGTCATCCGGTTGTTCACGTCGGCAAACAGCGTCGGACGCACAAACCAGCCGTCCTGCGTGCCTTCCGGCCGCCCTTCACCGCCCGCCAGCAGGCGTGCCCCCTCTTCGAGGCCTTTACGGATATAGCCCTGCACCCGCAACCACTGCTTCTCGCTGACCATCGGGCCGACGTCAGTCGCACTGTTGCGCGGGTCGCCGGAGTTCACCGCCGCCACGGCCTGCGCCAGCCCGGTTTCGATCTCCGCCTTGAGCGAGTAAGGCACCAGAATGCGCGTCCCGGCCACGCACGCCTGCCCGCTGTTCATAAACCCGGCCTGAATCACCAGCGGGATCGCCTGCGCCAGATCCACATCATCCAGCAGGATCGTCGGCGATTTACCGCCCAACTCCAGCGTTACGCGCTTAAAGCTTTCCGCCGCGTTGCGCAGGATCGCCTTGCCGGTATTCGTGGAACCGGTGAACGAGATTTTTGCCACGTCCGGATGACAGCTAATCGTTTCGCCGACCGTCTCGCCGCGTCCGGTGACGATATTAAAAACGCCCGGCGGCAGCGCGGCATCGCGCAGCGCTTCAGTGACAATCCGCGTTTGCAGGGCGCTCATTTCACTCGGCTTGATCACCGCCGTGCAGCCCGCGGCGAGCGCGGCCGCCAGCTTGCCGCAGATAAACCCGGCATCGCTGTTCCACGGCGTAATCAGCCCGGCCACGCCGAGCGGCGTCATCTGCACCGTTGCGGCACCTGCGGGGGTGACAAACTCAAACGCCTCCAGCGCCTCAATGGCCTGAGCAATCACCTCTGCCGGATAGCTGGCCATCCACGCCGAGCGCGAGGCGGGCGCGCCGTACTCTTCAATGACCGCTTCCAGCAGATCGTCGTGGCGAGCGGCCACGGCGGCGTGCATGCGCTTCAGCGCCGCGATGCGTTCCTGCTTTGTGGTCTGCGACCACGCCGGAAACGCCGCTTTCGCCGCCGCAATGGCGCGCGCTGCGTCGACCTCATCCGCCAGACGAACCTGGCCGATGACCCGCGCCGTCGCCGGGTTGTACAAATCAAACCACTCGGTGCCGTGCGGGGTAACAAATTCGCCGTTAATAAAGATCTGTTCGATGGTGTGCATATAAACCTCCTCAGGCTGTGTGAGCACAGTCTGGCACGGCTTCTCCGTTGCGATAATCCACGCTATGCTGCATGGGTTGTTTCGATTTTCAGGATAATCTATGCATCGTTCAGGTCTGACAGAGCTGGAAGTGGTGATGGCGGTGGTGCGGCGCGGCAGCTTTCGCGGCGCAGCGCAGGAGCTGGGGATGTCCGCCACGGCGGTAAGCAATGCCATCGCCGGACTGGAGAGCCGCCTTGAGACGCGGCTTTTCAACCGCACCACCCGCAGCGTGGCGCTCACCGACGCCGGGCAGCGCTACGTGGCGCGTATCGGCCCGGCCCTGCAGGAGATCCGTCTCGCCGGGGAAGAGATCCACAGCGACACCGGAGAACCCGCCGGCACGCTGCGTCTGAACGTGCCAAACCATATCGGCACCCTGTTTCTGGACCAGCTGCTGATCGACTTTATGATCCGCTACCCGAAGATGCGCGTAGAGACCGTCAGCGAAGCGCGAATGATCGACATCGTCGCGGAAGGCTATGACGCAGGGATCCGCCTTGAGGAGTCTGTGCCGCAGGACATGATCGCCGTGCCGCTGACCGGGGAGATCCGCCAGCTGGTCACCGCCACGCCGGACTATTTTGCACGTCACGGCATTCCGCAAACGCCGGACGATCTGCTTTCACATCAGGGGATCGGCATGCGGATGGCCCACGGCGGGATCTACCGCTGGGAGCTGGCGCGTCGGGGGGAAACGTACGCCCTTGCCGTGCCGCCGCGCTTTGCGACGTCCGATCTTTTTGCTTCGATCCGCGCCGTGAAAGCGGGATTAGGGGTGGGATTTTTACCGGAACTGTATATCCGTGAAGAGCTTGAGCGTGGAGAACTGATGAGCGTCCTAAACGACTGGGCGCAGCCGTTTGCCGGGCTGCGCCTGTACTATCCCGGCCATCGCCACGTCCCGCCGGGACTGCGGGCGCTGGTGGCGATGGTCCGCGAGCGCGGGATTATTCCAGGTTAGCCTTATTCAGCCCGTACGCCGCATCCAGCGCGCCGGGTTCCATGCGGGAGGTGATCCCCAGACGGTTCCAGGCGTTGATCGCCACGATGGCGAAGTTCAGCTCTGAAATCTCCACGTCCGAGAAGTGCTCCGCCACGCTGCGGTAGAGCGCATCGCTCACGCCGTGAACGCCAATCTGGGTCAGCGCTTCGGTGAACGCCAGCGCCGCTTTCTCGCGGGCGCTGAACAGCGGGGACTCGCGCCAGGCCGCCAGATGGTACAGGCGCAGCTCGCGCTCGCCGGCGATTTTGGCCTCTTTCGAGTGCATATCCAGGCAGAAGGTGCAGCCGTTCAGTTGCGACACACGAATGTCGATCAGGTGCTTCAGCGCCGGGTCGATGGAGGTTTTTGCCACCTCCATGCTCAGGGCAGACAGCGCGTTGGCGAGGGCAGGTGTAACTTTATGGTGGTTAACGCGAGTGCTCATTGTCTTTCCTCTTTTTGTGCGGCATGTGTCATGCGATGGGGCAAATCTACGCCGTTCATGACATAGTAAAAAGATACAAAAAGCGTGAAATGAGGTAGGACATGAAGCCGGGCTATCACGAGATTTATTCCCGCTATCGCGACAACATCACGCGCGGCGTGCTGAAGCCGGGCGACAGGGTGCCTGCTATCCGCGTGCTGGCGGAAGAGCTGAAGGTGGCGCGTAAAACCGTCGAAACGGCGTACGCCATTCTGACGGGTGAAGGGTATCTGGTGAGCCAGGGCGCGCGCGGCACGCGGGTTAACCCGGACTTACTGCTGCCGGATAAGACTGCCCCTGCGGAGCAGCCCACCGGGGCGCTTCCGGCCTCGCTCATCAGCCAGCGCGAGCGGGCCGGGTTTCTGCGCCCCGGCATCCCCGCCCTCGACAGTTTCCCGTATAAAAAGTGGCTGCTGCTGGCGGGCCAGGCGACACGGGCCATGCGTCAGGAGGAGATGCTCAACCCGCCCGTTCTGGGCTGGTATCCGCTGCGCCAGGCCATCGCCAGCTACCTCAACATCTCGCGCGGGCTCTCCTGCACCGCCGAGCAGGTGCTGATCACCAGTGGCTACAGCGGCAGCCTGCGGCTGATCCTCGACACCCTCGCCAGCCGCAGCGACAAGGTGGTGTTTGAAGATCCGGGCTATTTTATGGGCCAGCAGCTGCTCAAGCGGATCGTGCCGCGCCTGCACACCGTGCCGGTCGATCGCTGCGGCATCGACACGGACTACCTGCTGCGTCACCATCGCGACGCCCGTTTTGCCATCGTCACCCCGTCGCACCAGAGCCCGCTGGCGGTCACGCTCTCCCTGCCGCGTAAACAGCAGCTGCTCGACTGGGCCAGCCAGAACGAGGCGTGGATTATCGAAGACGATTACGACGGGGAGTTTCACTACACCCGCAAGGTGCTGCCGTCGCTGAAAAGCCTCGACCATCACGACCGGGTGATTTTTATGGGTACCTTCAGTAAAACCATCATGCCGTCGCTGCGCATGGGCTACGTGGTGATGCCCGCCAGCACCGTCGGGGCCTTTACCGACTGCGCGGATATCACCACCAGCGGCCAGCCGGTGCTGACGCAAAAGATCCTCACCGCGTTTCTCAACGAAGGGCATTTTTTCCGTCACCTGAAAAAGATGCGCGCGCTGTATCAGACCCGACGCGACTGGATGATTGCCGCCCTGCGCGAGGTGTATGGCGATCTGTTTTTCACCGAGCAAAACGACGGTGGAATGCATATCGTGGCGTTCCTGACCAGAGGAAGCCGTGACCGGGAAGTGGCGCGCTGCTGGCAGGAACAGCAGCTGCAGGTCAATGCGCTTTCGGAGTGGTATCGCGGGTCCGGGAAGCGCTACGGGCTGGTGATGGGGTATAACAACGTGCGGTCGTATGAAGAGGCGGTGGCGCTGCTGGAAAGGCCGAAGCGGCAGACGTTTGCGCTGTTGCGCTGAACATCGCCGGGTGCGGCTTCGCCTTACCCGGCCTACGGTTTAAATATCATTGCGCGACAACCCAACGTCCTTGAGCTGCTCGTCGCTCATCTGGCTCAATATGCGGCGGGTACGGTTGATGCGATACCAGTTGCAGATCGTTTTCCCGATCCAGACGAACACAATAAACGGACGTTTTGAACGATTCTCGTAAAATTCCATGATGCTCTCCTCACTGTGTCAGTGGGGTTATCATCCCGGAAATACACCCGTGCAATACAGATGCAAAAACACCTTTTGTTTAACATACAGATCCGCTAAAACAGTATCTGCATGGCAATTTTCGCAGCAATCTGTACTGGTTTTATAATCTGTATGGTGAAAACAAAGGATACAGCATGACACGCTACCAACATCTGGCCAATCTTCTGGCTGAACGCATTGAGCAAGGGCTGTATCGCAGCGGCGAACGTCTGCCGTCGGTGCGCACGCTGAGTCAGGAGCACGGCGTGAGCATCAGCACCATACAGCAGGCCTACCAGATCCTCGAAAACCTCCAGCTGATCACGCCCCAGCCGCGCTCCGGCTATTTTGTCTCACCGCGCAAAGCCCAGCCGCCCGTCCCGGCGATGACGCGCCCGGTGCAGCGCCCCGTGGACGTTACCCAGTGGGATGAGGTGATGATGCTGCTGGACGCCCGCGCCGACAAAGAGATGATCTCCTTTGGCGGCGGTTCGCCGGACATTAACCAGCCGAGCCTGAAGCCCCTGTGGCGCGAGATGAGCCGCATTGCGCAGCATAATCCCGGCGAGATGCTGAGCTATGACGTGCTCGACGGGCGCCTGGAGCTGCGTGAGCAAATCGCCCGCCTGATGCTCGACGGCGGCTCCACCGTCTCGGCAAGCGACATTGTCATTACCAACGGCTGCCACGGCGCGCTGTCTATCGCCCTGCTCTCGGTGTGTAAACCGGGGGATATCGTGGCGGTGGAATCGCCGTCGTTTCACGGCACCATGCAGATGCTGCGCGGGTTTGACATCAAGGCAATTGAAATTCCTACCGATCCCGAGACCGGGATCAGTATCGAAGCGTTAGAGCTGGCAATGGAGCAGTGGCCGATCAAGGCGGTGATCCTGGTGCCCAACTGCAATAACCCGCTCGGATTTATCATGCCGGAAACGCGGAAAAAGCAGGTGCTGGCCCTCGCCCAGCGGCACGATATCGTGATTGTCGAGGATGATATTTACGGCGAGCTGGCGGCGGAGTACCCGCGCCCGCGCACCATTCATTCGATGGATATCGACGGCCGCGTGATCCTTTGCAGCTCGTTTACCAAAACCGTGGCGCCGGGCCTGCGCGTCGGCTGGATTGTGCCGGGACGCTACTACGACCGGGTGATGCACATGAAATACGCCGCCGGCGGGTTTAACGTGCCGGGCACACAGATGGCGGTGGCGGCGTTTATTCGCGACGGTCATTACCATCGCCACGTGCGCCGTATGCGCCAGATTTATCAGCAGAATATGGAAACCTACACCTGCTGGGTGCGGCAGTATTTTCCGGCAGAGATTTGCGTCACGCGCCCGCAGGGGAGCTTCCTGCTGTGGATTGAGCTGCCGGAGAAGGTCGATATGGTGTGCGTCAGCAAGCAGCTGTGCCGGCTGAAAATCCAGGCCGCGGCCGGGTCGCTGTTTTCCGCCTCCGGGAAGTACCGCAACTGCCTGCGGATCAACGTGGCGCTGCCGCCGACGGACAAAAATCGCGAGGCGCTGAAGAAGCTGGGCGAAGCGATTGTGATTGCGATGGAGGAGGGCTAGTGCGGCCTGATGTCCTCACCCCGACCCTCTCCCACAGGGAGAGGGAGAAACCGTGCCGCACTACTCGTCGAAATACCAGTACCCCTGGTTAATCAGCCCGGTGAGCTCCTCGACAAACGCCGGGTTTTTCAGCGCATCGCCCAGCTCGGCCTGACCGAGTTCGGTGAAGCGGCACAGCGCATCCGCCGCCTTCGCGTCAACCGTCTCCAGCTGTTCGCTGTTGATGAAGAAGCTGCCGTTGATGTTCAGCACGCGCAGGCCGCTCAGGCGAGACAGCGTTTCGCCGCCCTGCAGCGCGTCCAGCACCTCTTCCGGCGCGTACGGCGGCTCGGCGGCGGCGATATCCAGCTCGTGGCGCGGCGTGGAGACAAAGCTGCCGAACCATTTTGTGAAATCATCCGGCTTGCCAATCATGTCGATCATCATCTGACGAATGCGATCCAGCTCGTACTGCTCGACGCGGCCCGGGTGTTCACGACAGGTCAGATCCGGATCGCTGTAGTGCTCACCGCCCAGATCGTTTTCCAGCGCATAATCGGCGAAGCTGCTGATCAGATCGCGACCGTTCGGCCCGCGGAAGCCGACGGAGTAGTTGAGCGCCGTTTCATGGGTAAAACCGTCGTGCGGGAATCCAGGCGGAATGTAGAGAATATCGCCCGGGGCCAGATCTTCGTCGATGATCGGCTCGAACGGATCCACATGCAGCAGCGCCGGATGCGGGCAGAACTGACGCATCGGCAGCTTGTCACCCACGCGCCAGCGGCGGCTGCCCATCCCCTGAATGATAAACACGTCGTACTGATCGATATGCGGACCCACGCCGCCGCCCGGCACGGAGAAGGAGATCATCAGGTCATCCAGACGCCAGTCCGGCAGAACGCGGAACGGACGCACCAGCTCCGCCGCGGGCATATGCCAGTGGTTCACCGCCTGCGCCAGCAGCGACCAGCCGGTTTCGCCCAGATCGTCAAAGTGCTCGAATGGGCCGTTGCTGGCCTGCCATTTGCCGTTGAAATGGCTCACCAGACGGCTATCGACCTCCGGCTCCATCGCCAGCCCCGCCAGCTCGTCCGGTGTAATCGGGTCGACAAAGTTCGGGAAGGCATTTTTCAGCACGACGGGTTGTTTTTGCCAGTATTTCTCAAGAAATTCCGGCCAGTTCAGGTTCAGTTGATACGCCATGGGTAGCACCAGTAAGAGGGGAAACAGGCGCGATTATAGGCAAGAAGGCAGAGGGGGAACTTGTCATGGGTCAAACCCGCACGTGTAGGTCGGGTAAGACGAAGCCGCCACCCGACACAAACACGCCGCGAAAACTTAATCCAGCTTCAGTTCGTCATAATGGGTAATCAGTTTACCCACGATACCGTAGTCCAGCGCTTCCGCCGGCGACATCCAGAAGTTGCGGTCGGTGTCTTTTTTCACTTTTTCCAGCGGCTGGCCGGTAGCGTCGGCGATCAGCTTGTTCACGCGATCCAGCATGCGGATGATCTCGCGCGCTTCGATCTCAATATCCGTCGCCTGACCGCGCACGCCGCCCAGCGGCTGGTGGATCATAAAGCGGGTATTTGGCAGCGAGTAGCGGTGCTCTTTTTTCGCGGCCAGGAAGATAGTGATCCCGGCGCTCGCCACCCAGCCGGTGCCGATCACGTGCACTTCCGGGCGAATGAATTTGATGAAGTCGTGGATGGTGTCGCCCGCTTCCACGTGACCGCCCTGGCTGTTGATGTACAGCTTGATCGGATCGTTGCTGACGCTTTGCAGCAGGATCATCTGGGTGATCACTTTCTGCGCCAGCTCCTGGTTGATCTCACCGGAAATCACAATCGAACGAGACTCCAGCAGTTTTTGCTGCAGAGCGCCCGCGCCGTTTGACCCTTCCGCCTTTTCCTTGTCGCTTTCTTTCAGTGTGTAGTGCATTGTTATGTCCTCAGCATTTAGCGCTCAAAACCAGAGTGTAGCCTGTTTTACCGATCAAAGTCCTCACCGGCAAATCACGAGGGAGCCCATGCACATTGCCCATGTTGCACGCGTTTCGTTCCTTCACCGCCCCCGCCCGGATCGCTATACTTCATATGATTATCATATTGTTAAATGATAATCATATTTAATGTGTTAAGATGAAAGTCAGCATAAACAGTCCCTTACGTCACTCCTGGGGGCTGTTTGCATCCTCGACATGTAAAACAGCACCGGGGCGGTGAATGGAACACATTGTGTATGTGGTTGATGACGATGACGCAGTCAGACAGTCCGTGATTGGGCTGCTGGAATCCGCAGACTTAAACGCCATCGGCTTTTCATCGGCAGAAGCGTTTCTTCAGCACCGCTTTGAAGAGCTCCCTTCGTGCGTGGTCCTCGATATGCAGATGCCCACCATCTCCGGTTTTGATGTAGCAGATGCCCTCAAGGACAGCGGGCGCGAGATCCCGATTATTTTTCTCACCGGCCACGGCACCATCCCGATGTCGGTGCGCGCCATTAAAGGCGGCGCTTACGAATTTCTTACCAAACCCGTCGAATCCACCGCGCTTATCGACGCCATTGAGTCCGCGCTGCAGCTGGCGGAAAACAACGCCGAGCGCAATAAAGAGCACTACGCCCTGAAGCAGCGCCATCTCTCCCTCACGCCGCGCGAACACGAGGTGCTCACGCTGGCGATAAGCGGCATGCTGAACAAGCAAATTGCCGCCGAGCTGGGCGTCAGCGAGATCACGGTGAAAGTGCACCGCCGCCGCGTAATGGAGAAAATGCAGGTGCGCTCCGTGGCAGAGCTGGTCAGGGCCGTTGAGCGCCTGACCAAAAGCCAGCCTGCGGAGTAACGTTTACCCTGCCTGTACCGCCAGCGGCAGCGCAAAGGCAAACACCGTGCCGTAAGGCTCCCGGCGGCGCGCGCTCAGCTTCCCGCAGTGGCGCTCGATGATGCTGGCGCTGATGGTCAGCCCCATCCCCATCCCCTGCGCTTTGGTGGAGTAGAACGAGTCAAAGATCTGCTCCAGCCGCTCGGGCTCAATGCCGCTCCCGGTATCGGCGATCTCAACGATCGCTTTCCCGTCCGCGTTGCTGGTGCTGAGGGTGATGGTGCAGGCGCGATCCTTCACCTCGGCCATCGCCTCAACGGCGTTCATCACCAGGTTAAGCAACACCTGCTGGATCTGCACGCTATCGCCGGTGATAAAGCTGTCCTGCGCCTTCAACAGGTAATCAACGCTAATGTGTCGCTGCTCCAGCTCGCTGCGGGAGAGCGCGATGATATGGTGGATTAGATAGTGCAGATCGATGCGCGAGAAGGTGGGATCCTGCTTGCGGGTCAGGGACTGGATGCTGCGAATGATCTCCCCCGCCCGCGCGCCTTCCGCGGCGATCTCTTCCAGCCCTTCCCGCACTTTATCCAGCCGGGCCGGCTCCCGGCTGAGCCAGCGCAGGCTCGCTCCGGCGTTAGAGACGATCGACATCAGCGGCTGGTTGATCTCGTGGGCGATGGAGGAGGTCAGCTGCCCGACGGTGGTGGCGCGGGACACCCTCGCCAGATCCGCCTGCGCCACCCGCATGGCATCCTCCGCGGCGCGCTGGCTGGTGATATCGGTAATGATGCCGTAATACTCGTTCACCTCGCTGCCCACGCCCACCGGATCGCCAATCCCCAGGATATAGCGCGTTGAACCGTCGGTACGCTTGACCCGAAACTCCGCGCGCATGGAGAGCCCTTCGCGCACGCTCTGCGTGACGATGGCGCTGATGCGGGCGTAGTCGTCTTCATGAACGAAGGTCAAAAACTCCGCCATGGAGATCATCTTTTGCTGCTCGGGCAGGCCGAGGATGCGGGCGTACTCCTCCGAGACAAACATCAGATCCTGCTCCAGCTCCCAGCGCCAGCTGCCGGTGTGGCTGATCTGCTCGCCCAGCATCAGCGAGGTCTGGCTGGCGCGCAGCTCTTTTTCCACCCGACGGCGCTGGATGTTCTCCCCCAGCAGCTCGGCGTACAGCCGCGCCGTCTCCAGGGACACCGCGGCCTGCGCCCCCAGCAGGCTCACCACGCGAGAATGCTCGGCGGTGAAGACTTCCGGCATCAGGCGGTTTTCCAGGTAGAGCACGCCCACCAGCCGCGCCTGTTTGAACATCGGGACGCACATGACGGCCGCCCCCGAGGTCACCAGATAGGGATCCTGACTGAAGGGGTGAAACTCCTCCGGCTTACCGGTGCGGATCTCCTGCCCGGTGCGGATCACCGCCGCCAGCACCGACAGGGGCATGTCGGTCGCCGTCGGCACGTCTTTCAGGATCCGCACCCGCACGCCTTCGGTGCTGGTCCAGGCGCTGGCCTCGATCTCCGGGATCAGGTTATCGCTCACGCGAAGCAGCAGGCCGCGTTGCGCCCCGGCGCGTTCGAGGAGGATCGTCATCAGGTTTTCGATTAAGCGCTCGAGGTTGATCTCTTCCGACAGCGCGCGGGAGGCTTTGATGACGCTCTGCAGATCGCGGATGGTCTCGTTCTGGGCGAACGCCACCGTGTCATAGGCGCTCGCCTGCCCGGAGGCCAGCAGATGCGGGAAATCCTGCTCCAGCTGGCGCACCTTGGCCTGCGCGCCCGCCCGGCCCCAGGCGGCAATTGCGCCGCGGAAGTGTGCGTCCGAGGCGGTTGGGTAGCCGCAGGCCAGCGCAAAGCGGCCCGCCAGCTCGTGGGCCAGGGCATTAATCGGATTAAACCCGCCCTCGCGGGAGAGTCGGACCGCCTTCTCGTACTGCTCAAGCGCGATGCTGTTCATCCCGTCCAGCCGCACGATTTCGGCGTAGATCAGCGCCTCTTTATCCGCGAACGTGCCGGGATTAATGCGCGCCCAGAGGGCGATTTTGTCATAGTGGGCGTGAATGCTGCGGCGGTGGTTCGCCGAGAAGGTCTCCGGCGTTAACTGACGCGAAAGCGCCAGCGCGCTGTAAAGATGGTAATCCAGCAGATGGATGTGCCCCGGCGCAGACCACGCGTACCACCCCGCCATCTCCAGATCCGCCTGCGCGTCGGCATACTCGCCGCAGGTAAAGTGGGCCATGCCGCGGTAGAGCCAGTACCAGAACAGCATGGTGGAGGTCTGCTCCGGCGCCTGCTCTGGCGACGCGGGCAGCAATGCCTCCGGCAGCACCTGCGATGCGGTCCAGGTGCCGATAACCGGCGTGCGCAGGAACTCAACGTAGCCGCGCTGGACCATCAAAATGGTCTCCACGTCCTGGAAGTGGGTTTTACGCACGAACGCCAGGCCGCGATCGATGCTGGTCAGCACCCCGTCCAGGTGATCGCCCCGGGAGAGGAAGTTAATCACCTGGTGGCAGGCCGCAAAGCAGGCCATCGTCATATCCCCGTGAGTCACCGCCGAGGTAAAGCAGGCCTTCGCGCACTCGATGGTAAACGATAAAGGCTGGGTCCAGACGCTGAGCTGGTCAAGCGGCAGCAGGGTTTTGGCTTCGAACGCGTCGTAGCCGTGGCGATTCACCAGCTCGCGGGCCAGGGTGCCGTATTGGAACCCGAGGCGATACTCGGCGTAGCGGTGGCCCATCAGCACGCCAAACCAGGCCATCGCCGTGGTGGAGGCGCCGGTAATACCGTGGTCGAGCGTCAGGTGCATCATGCGGCAAAGCAGCAAAAAGTGCAGGCGCGGACAGATGAAGCTGGCGCAAATGCTGGCGCTGTAGAGCAGGTTCATCACCGCTTCGGTTTCCGGGTTCTCCATCCGCGAGAGCGGGGCAAACAGGGTTTGCGGCGCGTCGCCCGCACGGTTACAGAAGTGTTCCCAGGCCTCGTCGCAGTCGGCATCTTCCGGATAGCGGCCGATCTGAATACCAAATACCCCCAGCCAGCAGAGCGCCGCCTCCAGCGCCAGACGGCTATCCGACTGGCGAATGTACACTTCCACCAGCAGATTGGCCGCCAGCGCCTTTTCGGTCAGCGCGCCGGGGCAGCCGAGAATGGCGTCACACAGCTCGCGGGTGCGCGCCAGGTGCCCCAGCGCAAACTCGCAGCCCGCCTCTTCGATATCGAGCATAAAGTCTGACACCGTCCCGGCGTTGCCCAGCGCTCGGGCAGTCTGGATATAGCTCAGCGCCGAAAGATAATCCCCCGAGCGTTTCGCGCGTCGCGCGGCCAGCAGGCTCAGCTCGCGGAACCTCTGGCGCTGCGGGGCGGGCTGGATGCTGTCCAGCGCGGCCGTGACGTGATGTACGGCGCGAAACAGCAGCTCGTTCCCCGCCGCCTGCCGCGCGGCGTCGGCCAGCAGGCTGGCGGTGGTCAGATGAAGATGGCCTTTCTCATGCCGATCCAGCAGCGCAAAGGCGGCCTCCTGCACCCGGTCGTGGGTGAAGGAGTACGCTTTCTCCGTCAGCACGATCAGCTGCGCCATGACCGCCGGATGCAGCGCGTAGCGCATTTCCGCCATCGATATACCGACCACGCGGCAGATCATCTCCATTTCGCCCGTGCCGCCGAGGCAGGCAAGGCTACCCAGCAGGCGACGCGTCTCGTCGGGCAGCTCTTCCAGCTTCTCCAGCACCAGGGTGACGACGTTTTCGGTGTAATGCCGGGCGCGGATCGCCTGCAGATCGTAGTGCCACTTGTCCTGATATTTGTTGTGCACCACCAGCCCGTCATCGACGATGCGGCGGAAAAATTCGTGTACAAAGAGCGGGTTGCCCCCGGTCTTTTCATGGATAAGCGTGGCGAGGTCGGTCGTCGCCGTGCTGCGGGTGCGAAATACCGTCCCCAGCCAGCGGGAGACGGCTTTGACCGACAGCGCCTGCGGGACAATTTCGCTCGCGTGCTGCGCCGCCTCCGGCAGGCTCGCCAGCTGCTGTTGCAGCGTGGGTTCGGACAGCGAACCGATATCGCGGTGAGCCACAACCACCAGCAGCGGGATCGCGCCGCAGTTCACCAGCAGGTAGTTGAGCGTATGCAGGCTGGCGGCGTCGCTCCACTGGAGATCGTCGAGCACCAGCACCAGCGGACAGCCCTGCGAGGCAAAGGTTTTCACCAGCACCAGCACCATATGGCTGAAGCGCGCCCGGGCATCAATGGAAAACGTATCCGCCGGGAAGCGCGGCTTGCGCTCAAGCAGCAGGCCCAGTTCGGGCACGAGGCTGACGGCCAGCGCCTCGTGTCCTTCCAGGGCGCGAGAAAGACGGATTTTCCACTTCGCCACCTCGTCCGCCGGCAGGCCCAGCAGGTGCAGGGTCAGGGGGCGGAATGCGGAGCTTAATACGCCGTAGGGCAATGACGGTGAAAACTGATCCACTTTGCCCACCGCCAGCAGCACCGTACGCTGCTGGAGCGTTTTTAACGCCGTCGCAATGATGGAGGATTTGCCGATCCCCGACGGCCCGCCGATGCTCACCAGCTCCGGCACGCGGTTCTGCCCCACCCGCTCAAACGCGGCAATGACGTCATTCGCCTGCGGATGCGTCGCGAACAGCGAGTCCGCCAGAAGAATAGCCGGGGTGCGGTCCTGCTGGCCGGGGGTAAAGGCGACGATCTCGCCCTCGCCGGTCAACGTCGCCTGGCAGCGGCGGAGGTCGGCAATCAGCCCGTCAACCGTCTGGTAGCGGTTATCGGGGTGCTTCTCCAGCAGCTTCAGGATGATGGTCGACAGCATTCCCGGCACGTCCGGGCGAATCGCATCCGGGGCCAGCGGCGCCGAGGCAATATGGTAGTGCGCCCAGTTGGTCCGATCGTCCTCCCCCAGTTCAAACGGCAGGCGTCCGGTCAGGAGTTCATACAGCACCACGCCGAGGCTGTAGAGATCGCTGCGGCCATCGACGGGGCGCTGGGTGCGGGAGGTGTGCTCCGGGGACATATACGCCGGCGTGCCGCCTGAAACGGCAAGCCGGGTCTGCGCGAAGGCGCCGGAGAGGCTGCATGAAAGGCCAAAGCTGCCCAGACGGCAGGTGGCATCGTGATGAACAAAAATATTGCCGGGCTTGATATCGCCGTGGATCAGGTTTTGCAGATGCATCTGGCGCAGAGGAACGCAGATCTGGATCGCCAGCTCGATAAAGCGCGCGATCCCCGAGATCGCCCTGCCCGCGCGCCGCGCCAGCAACTCAAACGAAAACGGGGCGTACACCAGCGCGAAGCGTCCCCGGTACTGGGTGGACGCGACGGCGCGAATGGCCCAGCTGTCCTGCAGCGCGTCACGCAGCGCAAACTCGTTTTTCAGCAGCCGGGTGGCACGCTCTTCCTCTTCGTCGCTGACCGCGGTGGCGATAATGAACGAGCCGCCGGAATGAGGATGTCGCGCGTGCATCCAGGCGATTCCGCCCTCCTGCGCCAGCACGGTAAAAATCACATCCTCTTTAAGGACAAAAACCCGCCCCTGGTGAAGATTTCCCTGGGCGGGCCAGAATGCAGGCTGCTCGTGTTCGTTCATCCGCGATCCTTATTGTCGGCGGGCCAGCTCCCGCTGAATATGATCCAGCAGAATATCGATGTTAATCGGCTTACGCAAAAAAGCAGCGGCGCCCAGACCGAGAGCGTACCGCTGCATATTTTCATCAGCATGACCGGAGATAAAGAGCACGGGCGGAGGCGGTACGGCCAGCAGCCGCAGCTTGTCAAACAGCTCAAGGCCGCTCATGCCCCGGAGCTTGATATCGGTGATCACCAGCGCCGCGCCGGACAGGGCAAGCGGATGGCTGAGAAATACCTCTGCCGAATCAAACGTGTCGGTTGAATAGCCTTCCGACTCCAGGAGATTACTCAACCCGCTGCGGACGGAACGTTCGTCATCAATGATGGCAATGCGCCACGGCAGCGTCATGCTGTTATTCCTCTAACCAGTCATTTAACGTCGCGAGGGTCCTTCGCAGGCGCAGGGGGCGCCGTGCCGCTGATTTTCGGTACGCATTCGTGACGAAACCAGGCGAGGGTGAGCGGTTCGCGACTCAGTAAACGTCGTCCCACCGGGATGAGCTGTTCACCCACCAGCATGCCAAACAGGCCAAGCAGGGCGACAACCGGCGGTGCCGGGGAATGGACGTCGAGCAGAGCGTAAATTACCCCAGCAACCACGCCGCACACCAGCGAAATTATCCATGCTTTCATGATGACGCTCCCGTCTGCGATGTCGCCTGCGGAACGGTCACCTTAGGAGGAGGCGCGCCGTCGCGGGATAAGAGATGGCGCGTCGCCTGTTCACCCGCCAGCATCCCCAGCAGGCCAATCAGCGCCAGCGCGGGCGGCGCGGGGGAGCGCACCTTCATCACGGCATACATCAGGCCAATCAACACGCCTGCCGCAAGGGATATCAGCCCAGTACTCATCGTGAACTCCAGAGAAAGAGGCAGCGGCGAGCCGGATGAGGGACCAGCCCGCCGACGGGACTTAGCGAGCCGGGACCGGCGCTAAGGTGCGGTGCTCGCTCTTCTGGCGAGACGGCGCTTTATGCACCATGGTGTAGGCGTAATCCACGCCCATGCCGTACGCGCCGGAGTGCTCGCGCACGATGTCCATCACCGCGGTGTAGGTCTCTTTACGCGCCCAGTCGCGCTGCCACTCCAGCATCACCTGCTGCCAGGTCACCGGGATCACGCCCGCCTGGATCATGCGCTGCATCGCGTAGTCGTGGGCTTCTTTGGAGGTACCGCCGGACGCGTCCGCCACCATATAAATTTCGTAGTCACCTTCCAGCATCGCGCACAGGGCAAAGCTGTTGTTGCACACTTCGGTCCACAGACCGGCCACCACGACCTTCTTCTTGCCGTTGGCCTTCAGCGCATCGCGCACCTTCTGGTCGTCCCAGGAGTTCATGGAGGTACGCTCCAGGATGTCCTGACCCGGGAACACGTCCAGCAGCTCAGGATAGGTATTGCCGGAGAAGCTTTCGGTCTCTACGGTGGTGATGATGGTCGGGATGTTGAACACCTTAGCCGCTTTCGCCAGCGCCACGGTGTTGTTTTTCAGCACCTGGCGGTCAATCGACTGCACGCCAAACGCCATCTGTGGCTGGTGATCGATAAAGATGATCTGACAGTTCGCAGGGGTTAACACTTCGAGCTTTGAAGAGGTCATAGCATTTTCCAGTGGTTAAGGGTAGAAATCGCCGCGAGTGCCACGGCGATAAAGTCACCCTCATCCTGCGGTTTTCCTTCTCCGCGCGTAATTATCTCTTCGTATAGTTAACCTTAGGTATAGTTATACTTTGGTATACCTATCCTATTGTATAACTGGATCTTTGCCGAAACCGGTTCCCATAATCCTGACCATTCCCCTCTCAGTCAGGAGCAGTTTATGGTTACCCTCGGTAAAGCCGATCTCATTCTGGTTAACGGCCAGTTTCACACCGTCGATCGCGAAAACCCCGTCGCGGAAGCCGTTGCCGTGCGCGATGGAAAATTTCTGGAAGTGGGTACCGTCGCCGAGGTGATGCAACACCACGGCGACGGCACCAAAGTGGTGGATTTGAAAGGCCACACCGCCATCCCCGGCCTCAACGACTCGCACCTGCACCTGATCCGCGGCGGGCTGAACTACAACCTCGAGCTGCGCTGGGAAGGCGTGCCCTCCCTGGCCGACGCCCTGCGGATGCTGAAAGAGCAGGCGCTGCGCACCCCGTCGCCGCAGTGGGTGCGCGTAGTCGGCGGCTGGACCGAGTTCCAGTTTGCCGAGCGCCGCATGCCAACCCTGGACGAAATTAACGACGCCGCGCCGGATACCCCGGTCTTCATCCTGCACCTGTACGACCGCGCCCTGCTCAACCGCGCCGCGCTGAAGGTGGTCGGCTACACCAAAGACACGCCAAACCCGCCGGGCGGCGAGATCCAGCGCGACGCCAACGGCAACCCGACCGGGATGCTGATTGCCCGTCCGAACGCCATGATCCTCTACGCCACGCTGGCGAAAGGGCCGAAGCTGCCGCTGGAGCAGCAGGTCAACTCCACCCGCCAGTTCATGCGCGAGCTTAACCGTCTGGGACTGACCAGCGCCATCGACGCGGGCGGCGGCTTCCAGAACTACCCGGAAGATTACGAGGTGATTGCCAAGCTGCACGAGAAAAAGCAGATGACCATCCGCATCGCCTACAACCTCTTTACCCAGCGTCCGGGCCACGAGCTGGAAGACTTTGAAAAATGGACCGACATGCTCACGCCGGGCCAGGGCAGCGACTTCTTCCGCCACAACGGCGCCGGCGAGATGCTGGTCTTCTCTGCCGCCGATTTTGAAGATTTCCTCGAACCACGCCCGGACCTCGCGCCGGGCATGG